>JANXSV010000448.1 GCA_025356505.1 Methylovirgula sp. | reverse complement strand
CCTTCCGGATCAACAGTCTATTGCGGCTCTGCTACTCAAATGTTTCAAACGGCCGAGGCTCTGGGCCTGTCAGCGCAGATGCAGCCGCTGTTAAACGGGCAAAACTACGGGCGCTGGGGCGGGCTTTCGCTCGAGACGGTTTTTGCGCGCGAGCCTGACGCGGTGGCGCAGTGGTTGAGCGACCCTGATGCGGCCCCGCACGGCGGCGAATCGGTCACAGATATTTTTGCGCGGGCAAATACATGGCTCGCGAGCCTGCTAAATTCCCCTGGAAAAGTCATCGGCGTCAGCGATTCCAGCTTCATCCGTGCCGCGATTGTTTGTGCGCTGGGCGCTCCGCCGCACGCGTTCTGGCGCATCGATATTGCGCCGCTCTCGCTTACACGGTTGAGCGGCGAAGGCGGGCGCTGGAACTTGCAACGTTTGAATGAGCCCTCGGGTGCCGCTGAATGGCCGGGCGATTCCGGTTCCGCTACATGAGGCTGAGGGCCTTATCCCTTGCGCTTTGGCTTGCCGTGACGCCTGCTCTAGCGCATCACAGCGCTACCAAGGCGTCAGGCGCAGCTGACAGCATCGCCATTGCCAATATCACTCATGGGCAGATGTTGGTGCTTGCAAAATACAGAAGCGACATTCTCCGCCTTGTCGAGGCGCAGACAACTCCGGCGCGCGAGTTGCGCCGTTTGCAAGCCTTCCAGAACATCCAGTTTAGCAGTTGTGGCTGGGGACTTGTGCCCGGCACGGTGTCTGATGAAGATAGCCCGTTCAATGAATGCGCTCACGCATATCTTGCAGCCACGCGCGCCTTGTTGCTGAACATGCAATCGTCGAACGGAATCGGTTCGGATGTGAGCACTCTGGCTGGCAGCATTGAGCGCGATATGCTGGACCAATACGCGTCATTGGTGCTGTGCGCGCATAGCGATGAGGCATTCAACACCGGCCAGATCGTGCAGCCTGCGTGGGGAGCCCTGCCCGGACATATGCCAAGCCTGATAACATTTGGTGCGGCTCTTGCCACCGCCGGGGCACTGCTCTGGCTTTCGAAAAAGCTGCGCCGGGGCTCATCCATCCGATCGGCATGATTCTGTCAAACGGCTGTCACGCCAAAAGTTGACACTTGCGGCTCTCAAACCTTGCCCAAGCATTTTCCATGTTAAAGACTTCTGCATTTTGCGCCGCAGTTTCGGTGCTGGCGCTGAGCGCATCGCTTGTCCACGCTACCGACATGCCCGCAATCGGCGCATGGAACGGCGGCTCGCAAAAGGTGGCCGAGGCGTCGCCTTTGGCTTTGAGCGCACTGGCTTTCATTAAAGTCCAGACCGCCAAAATCGGCAATGAAAGCCTGAGAAAAGCGACGGAAGATGCGGTGTTTAATCCCGAAACTTGCATCGTGCATCGTGCCAATCTTGATGAGGCCAAGAAAACGGCGATCATCGAAAAGTTGAAAGCCGAGGGGCTTATCGATGAGGCCGATGCTGCTCGCATTCCCGGCGGGCTGATGGCGGGCATTTTTCCGCCTGTGCGCGAAGACGGCAGCGCCTGCCCCAAACTGCCGCAATCCTTTCTCGCCGCGCCCGGCAGCGTCTTTGGCGACCATCATTCCCAGCCGGGCGGGTTGGCGGAACATGTGTCCGTAAACCTGACATCATCGCTCAATCTGGCTGACACCTATCGCAAAACCTACGGCACGCTTGATGCTGCCGGCAACCCAACCTTGCGCACGGGAGCCGCAGGCGAAGTTGCCGACACTGCATTTTTCATTGATCAGGACATAGCAATCGCCGCACCGGTTTGGCACGACTGGGCAAAAACACTGGTATTTCAATGGAATGCCAATGGGTCCGAGTTCCCCCAGCTCAATTTTGGCGGCAATGGCAAAACCGATATGTGGGGTGCTGCAGGGTCCACCAAGACCGGCGCGCATCACATCGTCGGTATTGCTGAAGCCATCGCCCGCGATTTGCCTGCCGCCGAAATTATCACCCACGCCTCGGCGCATAGCGCTCCGGTGTCTGGCGCTGAACATAATGTGGTGAACTGGATCAGGGCTGCCTCGATCATGGCGGGCGTTGATCCTGTTGCAAAAGGCTATCTGAAACTTGACGCGCTCAGCCATCTGCGTATCGCACCGCAACGCAAAGGCGGCAGTATCGATATCCAGGCCAGCCTGCCGAACCAGCCAAACCTTATGTATGAATATGTCATGCATAATCTTTCCGATGCGGATTACACCTACACTGGCGCGGCAACCATCCAATCGGAATTGCTGCTGCGGCTTGTAGCGGCAAAATTTGGCTATGACGCTGCCGATACTGGAAAATACAACACGCTCTACCGCAACGTCGTGCTCAGCCATTTCGGCTCGGAACGCGTGATGATTCTGTATGTCAACGGCGGCATCGAAGCTGTCGAGAAGGCTGTTGACAGCCTCAAGACCGCCAAGCTGATCTAATTTGCTCAAAACGATATGTCCCTGCGACAGGTTCTGCGGGGACTTCCATACCGTATGTTCTGAACGGTTAAGCCATCGCCCATTGTGCATCGACGATGCGGATGAGGCTGACAAATGCGGTATTTGGATCCATCTTCAAGCCGAGATCGAGCTTCCCGGTGACACTGATGAGTTGCGAAGGGCTTAGTGCCTGCGCTGATTTTGACAGATATACCACAACAATATCAGCGGGCCACTCCATGCCACTTGAGCAAAACGGGCAGACGGACATTGGCAAGCGCGTCAAAACAAAAAAAATCACTCTCCGGCTTTAGCGGCGGTGCCATGAAACCGCGCATAGAGACGGATTGGCTCTGGAGTGCTTCAAGTCTGGCCGAGATTTTAAGCGCTGCCGGACCCGTATCATAAAGTTGGGCAAAGGTGATCTTTGCCTCTTCGGCGGCGCGCAGCATATCGGAACACAGCGTGGCAGCGCCCAGACCAAGCAAATGTCGCCGGGACAACTTCATGTGCGTTCCTCCTTCGTCCGAGTTACGGCCTGCGCGTGACATTACCAAGACGCAGTCACCAATCGCCCGCCCGAAGCTTCCGCGCGCGCTGTGACTGCTTAAAAAGGCGGTATATTCGCCGGGGATTGTCCGATTTGTGTGTTTTTCGCATCAACCCTAGTGGCTAAAGCTGTATTTCGCATTATGTATTGCCTTGCTTGTTCTCTTTTTGGTCTGATTCATGTCCGCTTCGAAACCTTCCGTCCGTCCGGCTCAAACCAACGCCGAAGCCGACCCTGCCGAGCATTTGTTCAAGGCGATTGAGGGCGGCCGCGTCGACATGCGCTATCTTTCCGTTCGGGGCGCGCGCGAGCATAACCTGAAAAATATCGATCTCACCATCCCGCGTGACAAGCTGGTGGTGTTCACCGGGCTTTCCGGATCTGGAAAAAGCTCGCTCGCTTTCGACACGATCTACGCCGAGGGTCAGCGCCGCTATGTCGAAAGTCTTTCGGCCTATGCGCGCCAATTTCTGGAAATGATGCAAAAGCCGGATGTGGACCAGATTGACGGCCTATCGCCCGCCATTTCGATTGAGCAGAAGACCACTTCAAAAAATCCGCGCTCCACTGTCGGCACAGTTACCGAGATTCAGGATTATATGCGCCTGCTGTGGGCGCGCGTTGGCATCCCCTATTCGCCTGCCACCGGCCTGCCTATCGAATCGCAGACCATCAGCCAGATGGTGGATCGGGTTTTGGCACTGCCGGAAAAAACCAGGCTATTCCTTCTGGCTCCGGTGATTCGTGGCCGTAAGGGTGAATATCGCAAAGAAATCGCTGAATTTCAGAAAAAGGGCTTCCAGCGCCTGCGCATCGATGGTGAATATTACCCGATCGATGAAGCGCCGACGCTCGATAAAAAGCTCAAACACGACATCGATGTGGTTGTTGACCGCATTGTCGTAAAGGCGGATATGGCCTCGCGCTTGGCCGAGAGCTTCGAGGCGGCGCTGGATTTGGCGGATGGCATTGCCATCATGGAATATGCCGACGACAAAGACGAGAACGGCGCGCCGAAGCGCATTTTGTTCAGTTCGAAATTCGCCTGCCCTGTTTCCGGCTTCACGATTGCCGAAATAGAGCCGCGGCTGTTTTCCTTCAACAACCCGTTTGGCGCCTGCCCCAAATGTGCCGGTATCGGCACAGAGCAAACCGTTGACGCGGATCTGATTGTTCCGGACCAGAAATTGTCTTTGAAAAAAGGTGCGATTGCCCCGTGGGCCAAGAGCACGTCGCATTTCTATGCTCAGACGCTGGAATCACTGGCGCGGCATTACGGCTTCAAACTGACGACGCCTTGGAATGAATTGGCAGATTCGGTGCGTCAGGTGATTCTGTTTGGCTCGAACATCGAACCGATCACGATGTCTTATGCCGACGGCACGCGATCCTATGAAGTGAAAAAGCCGTTTGAAGGCCTTGTGCGGAATTTGGAACGGCGCTTTGCCGAAACAGAAAGCGAGTGGGCGCGCGAAGAAATCAGCCGCTACATGACTGCGACGCCCTGCACCGCTTGCGGCGGGTTCCGCCTGAAGCCGGAAGCTCTGGCGGTCAAAATCGCCGGCTCGCACATCGGGCACGCATCAGAACTTTCGGTGCGCCATGCTGTACAGTGGTTCACTGATTTGCCAAGCCACCTCACAAGTAAGCAAAATGAAATCGCATCGCGCATTTTGAAGGAAATCCGCGATCGGCTGACATTCCTGCTGGATGTGGGGCTGGATTATCTGACCCTTGCGCGCAATTCCGGTACATTATCCGGCGGGGAGAGCCAGCGTATCCGCCTTGCTAGCCAGATCGGCTCCGGGCTGACCGGCGTTCTCTATGTGCTGGACGAGCCGAGCATTGGCCTCCACCAGCGCGACAATGCCCGCCTGCTGGAAACGCTGCGGCGGCTGCGCGATTTGGGCAACACCGTGATCGTAGTTGAGCACGATGAGGATGCGATTCTCACCGCTGATTATGTCGTCGATATCGGACCTGGAGCAGGCATTCACGGCGGCGAAATCATTGCTCAAGGCACGCCTGCTCAGG
>JANXSV010000405.1 GCA_025356505.1 Methylovirgula sp. | reverse complement strand
CATCTTTGAGCCATGCAGTGACCTGAAGGCCGGACACTTCGGGAAGTTGAATGTCCATGAGAATGAGGTCGGGGCGATGTTTTCGTGCAAGTTCAACGGCCTCTACACCGTTACGTGTCTGGATTGTGCCATAGCCATGCGCTTCAAGAAGATCATTGAAGAGTTTCATATTCAGTTCGTTATCTTCAACAATAAGGACGCGCTTAGCCATTTAAACCTCTTTAGCGCCCTAAGCCGACAACCCTTACAGCGGGCGGCCGGCAATCTGGCGTGATCAGGACATTAAGTTAACCTGCAAATGTGAACGATTCGAAAATGTAACCGTAGGGAAACGGCACTATGGCACTGCTCAAACCAGAAAACAGTGGACAAATTACCGGTGGCCGCGCGCGCGAGCAAGCGGAAGCCCTTGCTATTAAAGCGCTGGGGTTTTTAGCCGCTGATGAGGAGTTGCTGGGTGACTTCATGGGCCAGGCCGGGCTGTCTCCGGATAGTTTACGAGATGCTGCCAAGTCATTGAATTTTCTGAATTTTGTGATGGACTTTGTGTGCTCGAATGACACGGTGATTTTAAATTTTGCCAAGAGTGAGAAAATACGGCCGGAAGCGGTTATGGCGGCACGGCTCACTTTAGAGGGGCGGCGCAGTTTGGAGTCGCATGAGTAAGAGCGGCGATCTCAAATTCCACCTTGCGGGCGCGATTTGTCGTGATTGCCTTAATGAAACGTCACTTTCTGCGGAGCGGTGTCTGGTTTGCGGCTCGCCGAGGCTGTTGAAACACCCTGAGCGCGACGTCTTAAGTATCGCACATATCGATTGCGATGCTTTTTATGCAACTGTTGAAAAGCGTGACAATCCGGAATTATTCGACAAACCGGTGATCATCGGCGGCGGCAAGCGCGGTGTGGTTTCAACATGCTGCTATATTGCCCGCACTTATGGCGTGCGTTCGGCGATGCCGACATTTCAGGCGAAAAAACTTTGCCCGGATGCTGTTTGGATAGCTCCCGACATGAAGAAATATGCAGAAGTCGGGCGGCACGTGCGCCAGATGATGTTTGAGCTGACGCCGCTTGTGGAGCCGGTTTCCATAGACGAGGCTTTTCTCGATCTTTCGGGCACGGAGGCGTTGCATAAAGCCAGCGTCGCGCTTTCGCTGGTGAAATTTGCCAAGCGCATCGAAACCGAGGTCGGGATTTCAGTTTCGGTGGGGCTGTCCTACTGCAAGTTTTTAGCAAAAATTGCCTCAGACTTTGACAAGCCACGCGGGTTTTCAATTTTGGGCCAAGCCGAGGCGGTTGAATTCCTGCGCGACAAAAGTGTCGGGCTTATCTTCGGCGTTGGGAAGGTTGCGCAGGAGCGCTTGGCAAAGGATGGCTTCAAGCTGATCGGCGATGTGCAGATTGCCGATGAGAGCAGATTGTTGAAGCTTTATGGCAATGAGGGACTGAGACTCTATCGCCTTGCACACGGTCAGGACACGCGCAAAGTGAGCATCGAGCGCGAGACCAAGAGCGTTTCGGCAGAAACGACATTTTTTGATGACATTTCAAAACATGCAGATTTATTGCCGCTGGTGCTCAAGCTGAGCGAGCGGGTGGCGCTTAGGTTGAAAAAAGCCAAGCTTTCAGGCCGCACTGTCACACTTAAACTCAAAGGTGCGGATTTCAAAACCCAAACCCGCGCCAAAAACCTTCATGAGCCGACGCAGTTGTCCACGCGGATTTTTGCTGCGGCCCGTGAGGCGCTCAGCCAAAGTCCGGAAAGGCCATACAGGCTTGTCGGGGTTGGCATGTCCGATCTGCGGGAGGCGGCGGAGGCTGACCATGGCGATCTTGCAGACGTTGGCCTCGCCCGTGAAAAGGCGACGGAGAGCGCAGTGGATAGGCTCCGCGCAAAATTCGGCGAGGGTGCCGTGGTTAAGGGTTGGGGCTTTAAGGGGTAGGGCGGCCGCAGCCTTTGCCGGCAGCGGCCATTTCGTTACGCGGCACGTAGACCTAGGCCAAACAGTGGCAGGTCTGAGCGAATATTCTCACTCCACTGCTTTCAAACCCGGCAGAACAGGTGTGTTTTCAGCTTTGACGGCGTCCAGTGCATTGGGGTCGAGGCCAAGGCTTTTCAGAATGGTTGGTGCGACCCAGGTCGTGGTCACCTTTTCCTTGATTTCCTCTGCCTTCAGCGCCGGGTTCGAAACCAGCAGTGCCACATGACGATCAAATTCGGATGCGCCGCCGTGTTCGGCAATTTTTGAGGCATTTGCTTTGGCATAGATTGTGCCGGGCTTGGGCTGAACCATGATTTCAGGCATACGGATGTCGCCTGCCTTGGCATGAGCAAGATCAGCCAGCTCTTTGCCATGGAAGATAGTTTCGATTTCAAGTTCGCCTGATTTTTCTTTCAGCTTGGCGACCGCATCCTCGACTTTGACGCCGCTTTTAAGCCAGAGAAGCGCTGTCGAGTCGTAAGTGGCGTAATCGACCATATCGCCCCCAAAACCTTGCCGAACGCCTTTTTGTCGACAATTTTGCGTAACTTTGGGTCGATTGGGGATTGGCCGTGTTTTGCGGTGACGATGACCAGCGTGTCCTTATCAAGCTTCTGGGCTTCCAAGGCCGCAGTCATTTGACCCAGAGCCGCATCAACTGACTTGAGGCCCACTTCGAGCGCAGCCGATGGTGTGGCTTCAGCATCTTTATAGCCGCCCGATGGGATTTTCTGTCCGACGCTTACCGCCTGAAAATTCATACCAAAGATCATCGGCACAGCCTGCTCTTTGGTGCCGGTGTGATCCTTACCTTTGATTTGGTTGAGTATCGCGTCGACCTTGACTTTCTCGTAGGCAATGACCGCTTCGACTGTGTCGGCCGTTTTGCCCACGGCGATTTCAGGGGTGTAGAGGTCGGTAATACCCGAACCGCTTGGGCCTTGCAGCAGATCATAAGATGGGTGTTTATCGGCCCAGGCCGTGGTGCCCTTGGCGGCCTTTGCCACTTCAAACACTGTATTTACGCGCAAAAGGCTATGCGGAAACACTGGAGCGCAATTATGGGTTGGGTCAAGCACCAGCTTCTTGGTGTCGATGGTTGTGTCGACTTTGTCTTCTTCTGCATCGATGGCTTCATCATAAACCACGCCGGTGCCGAGCTTTTTGCAATCTTTCGGGTCTGCAAGGTCGCGGGCGAAGGCGTCGTCATACCAGACGCCGGTTGAGCCGGGGTGACCGCCTGTGACCAGTGCCAGAATGCCCGGGAACGAGTCTGACGGCATCGGCGTGCGCGCTTCGGTGTAGGTGACGCCGGTTTTGGAGAGTTTCGCCAGCGTTGAATTCGGGTTGGCAGCAACAAAACGCTGCAAATCCACGGCGTGCATACCGTCAACGCTGATCAGCAAAACATGCTGCATTTTGGCTGATGCTGTCTCTACTGCGGCCAGAGTCGCGAGGCTGGCGCAAGCCGCGAGGGCGAGCTTGGATAATTTCATGTGAGACTTCCTTGTTGAAAGAGCCTCACATAACTGGCGCGCTGCAACATGTGTGTGACAGGCTTATTTAAACTTGCGGGGTGGCTAAACTGCCCGCAACTTCTCCGCTACTTTCACCGCAAAATAGGTGAGAATGCCATCCGCACCGGCGCGTTTGAAGGCCAGCAGGCTCTCCATCATGGCTTTATCGCCATCAATCCAGCCGTTTTGTGCGGCGGCCATAATCATCGCATATTCGCCCGACACCTGATAAGCGAAGGTGGGGACACTGAATGTGTCGCGGACGCGGCGCACAATATCAAGGTAGGGCATGCCCGGCTTGACCATGACCATGTCTGCACCTTGTTCAAGGTCGAGTTCAACCTCGCGGAGGGCTTCGTCCGAGTTGGCAGGGTCCATTTGATATGTGCGCTTGTCACCTTTCAAAACCCCGCCGGAGCCCACAGCTTCACGGAAGGGGCCGTAAAAGGCTGAGGCATATTTGGCCGCATAGGCCATGATCTGGACATTTTGAAAGCCTTCAAAGTCCAGTGCCTCGCGAATAGCACCAATACGGCCATCCATCATGTCTGATGGCGCAATGATATCCGCCCCGGCGCGCGCCTGATTGAGCGCCTGATCGACGAGCGCTTTGACCGACGCGTCGTTGAGAATTTCGTCATTTTCCAACAGGCCATCGTGACCGTGGCTCGTGTAAGGATCAAGCGCGACGTCGGTGACTATGCCAAGGTTCGGCACCGCGATTTTCAGCGTACGCACGCATTTGCAAACGAGATTTTGCGGGTTTTGCGCTTCAGAACCGCTTTCGTCCTTGAGTCCCGGTTCGGTAAAAGGAAACAGCGCGATCGCGGGAATACCAAGGCTGGCGGCATGGATTGCGGCCTGGACGGCGAGGTCGATGCTGAGGCGTTCGACGCCGGGCATTGACGCAACTTTTTCGCGTTTGTTGGTGCCCTCGATGATGAAAATCGGCCAGATCAAGTCGTTGACGCTCAAGCTGTGCTCGGCCACAAGGCGGCGGGACCAGTCGGATTTCCGATTTCGGCGGGGGCGGTGCGTAAGCTGCATGGTGTTCCTCATCGTCGTGCGGTTCAGGTAGCATAAGCTGCCCGCGTTCGAAACAGTGAAGTCAAAGCTGCGTGTCAGACCGGGCGCGATACCGCAGCAGCGGCACGACCAAGAGATGCCGCTTGCTGTGATGCGGGGAAATTTCTAGTTGTTAACTGGTTTCGAGGGAATTCCAAGCGCATGGTGATGCATATGGTGCATAGTCAATTGAAGAAATTCCGCGCTGACGGGGTGATTGTGGGGACTGCGCCATGAAATCCGATATCGAAATTGCCCGCGACGCCACGCTGCGGCCCATTACCGAGGTTGCCGAAAAACTGGGCATAGGACAGGCCTATCTGCAGCCGCACGGGCGCTACATTGCCAAAGTGGATGCGGGCTTTATCGAGTCTCTCAGCAACAAACTGGACGGTAAACTCATTCTGGTGACCGCCATCAACCCCACCCCGGCAGGTGAGGGAAAGACGACGACAACTGTAGGGCTTGGCGACGGGCTCAACAGAATTGGCAAAAAGGCCACCATTTGTTTGCGTGAGCCGAGCCTTGGTCCGTGTTTCGGAATGAAAGGCGGGGCGGCGGGAGGGGGAAATGCCCAGGTCGTGCCGATGGAGCAGATCAATCTGCATTTCACCGGCGATTTCCACGCGATCACGTCAGCCCATAACCTACTAGCCGCGATGATCGACAACCATATTTATTGGGGAAATGCGCTCAATATTGATACGCGCCGCATCACATGGCGGCGGGCGCTTGATATGAATGACCGTTCTCTGCGCCAGATCGTGTCATCTCTCGGTGGCATTTCCAATGGGTTTTCTCGTGAGGACGGGTTTGACATCACGGTAGCTTCCGAGGTTATGGCGGTGTTTTGTCTGGCGCGTGACCTTGCAGATCTCGAGACGCGCCTGGCTCGAATGGTGGTCGCTTATACGCGCGATAAAATGCCTGTGACAGCTGGCGACCTCAAGGCCGCTGGCGCTATGACTGTTTTACTGAAAGAGGCGTTGCAGCCGAATCTGGTCCAGACGCTGGAAGGCAATCCGGCCTTTGTCCACGGCGGCCCCTTTGCCAATATTGCTCACGGGTGCAACTCGGTGATGGCGACCCGAACTGCCTTGAAGCTTTCAGATTTCGTGGTGACTGAGGCAGGCTTTGGCGCGGACTTGGGTGCGGAAAAGTTCTTCGATATTAAATGTCGCAAAGCTGGATTGACACCTGCCGCCGCCGTGATCGTTGCGACCGTGCGGGCCTTGAAAATGCATGGTGGTGTTGCTAGGGAGGAACTTGGCGTGGAAAATATCGCCGCGCTTAAGCTCGGTGTGAGCAATCTGGCGCGGCATGTCGGGAATGTGCGTAAATTCGGGGTTCCGGTGGTCGTTGCCATCAACCACTTCACGTTGGACACAGATGCCGAGCACAGTTTCATTCAAAATTATTGCCGCGATTCGCTTAATGTCGAGGCCGTAATCTGCAGCCATTGGCGGGATGGTTCGCAAGGCACGGCAGAACTTGCGCAAAAAATCGTGACGCTCACTGAAACGTCGCATGCGGCGGCTGCGCCGTCATTCCGGACGCTTTATGCTGACGACATGCCGTTGTGGGACAAGATGCGGACGATTGCCATGTCCATTTATGGTGCGAGCGATATCTCCGGCGATGCGGCCGTGAGAAGCCGCTTTGAGGAACTGGAAGCGGCGGGCTACGGCAGGCTGCCGGTATGTGTGGCGAAAACGCAATATTCTTTCTCGACGGATCCGAGCCTGCGCGGTGCGCCTTCGGGGCATGTCGTGCCTGTGCGTGAAGTTCGGCTGTCCGCCGGCGCAGGTTTCATCGTGGTGATTTGTGGTGAGATCATGACCATGCCGGGCTTGCCGAGGGTGCCCTCAGCCGAGCATATCAAGCTGAACGCCCATGGCCAGATTGAAGGCCTGTTTTAGAGCGTTCCAAGGCGGACTTCTGCGCCTTGCCGGGCGCATTTCGATGCTAGGTTTGTCAGAAGGTGGTTTGAATGGACAAAGGCGCTGAGCCAGAAGTTTTGTGGCGCACAGAGGGTGCAGCCGGCATCATTGTGCTCAACCGGCCCGCCGCTCTCAATGCTTTAACATTGAACATGGTGCGCGAGATGGGCGCTGCACTGGACATATTTGAGCGCGACGCGCGGATCACGCGCGTGATTGTGCGCGGCGCTGGACAGAAAGCTTTTTGCGCGGGGGGCGATATTCGCCGCCTTTATGAACAGGGCCGTGCTGGAGACCATGACGCGCAACTGGCATTTTGGCGTGAGGAATATATCTTAAACATGCGTATCAAGCGCTTCCCAAAGCCGTACATCTCGCTGATCAACGGCATCGTGATGGGTGGCGGTGTTGGAATTTCCCAGCATGGCGCATGGCGCATTGGTAGCGAAACCTATGTATTTGCTATGCCGGAAGTCGGGATCGGGTTTTTCCCAGATGTGGGAGCGACATACTTCCTGCCACGCCTGCCGTATAAGGTCGGGACAATGCTTGCGCTCACCGGAGCGCGGGTGAAAGCGGCCGATGCTCTGGCTTTCGGACTGGTTGATTCGATTGTACCGGAAGCAAAATTTGATCTGCTTCAAGCTGCATTGGGCAAAGGGCTCGACGTGGATAGAACCCTGGCGGAATATGCGCTGCCTTTGGAGCACGGACCGTATTTTGAGCAGCGGAGCGAAATCGCAGGCTGGTTTGCCGGGCAAACTGCTTCCGCAATTCTCGATAAGTTGAAGGCATCAGGCTTGGAAATGGCGCAAGGATTTGCGAAGGATATGACGAACAAGTCGCCGCTGAGCGTTTGTATTGCTGCCGAACAAATGCGTATCGGGCCGGGCCTCGACTTCAACAGTGCCATGAAAATGGAATTTCGCGTGGTATCGCGGATTTGCAAAGAAGCCGACTTCTATGAAGGTGTGCGCTGCGTATTGATTGAGCGAGGTGCAGAACCTCGCTGGCACTTTGCCGGTATTGCGGATGTTCCCTCCGCGAAAATTGCGGATATGTTTGCGCCGCTACCTGAAAACGAGCTAAACTAAGACTATGAAAATATCAGCGGGCACAACTAAGCCCAAGCTTATGCCTCTGGTGGCGCAGCCTCAACCACCGATAGCGCCCAAGCACAACAGATCGCAAGGCCAGCGCCGCAGCGTGCGCTGGGGTTTGATGCTATTGTGGTTCATGCGCATCCTTGCCGCGCTGTGGATGCTGCTTGGCGTCATGATGTGGTTGGGGATTCTTCAAGTCGCGCCATTTCAGCCGATCGATCTTACTGTTTTGCCGCTGGGCGATTCCGCGATGGTGGTGTTTTTCGCAGTGTTCGATCTGGTTGCGGCTGTAGGTTTGTGGCTGGCGGCACCCTGGGGCGGTGTTTTGTGGCTGGTGGCGGCATTGGCGCAGATCGCGCAATCGACATTGCGGCCGACAAATTTTTGGGACGGATATGGCCTCGACGGTTTGGTCGGGCTTCTGATCTTACTCTACTTTCTGCTGTCATATCTTGCGGCACGCGAATTGGATGAAACCGGTGAATGAGGCTCGCTTAAGGCACTCGCGGCGGCCGGGACAAGAGTCAGAGTAAATGAAGTATTGATGCCGACAATTTTAGTAAATACTTGTTTTAATTCATGTTTGATTCACTCAAACTTATAAACTTTGGATTCATTCTATTACTTAAACTGGTTTTCATTCCTCACCTGTATCTTCAACCTCATAAACAAACCGGACAAAGAGCCGCGTTAACTACAGGGGTTAAAATATGTCGGTAGCAGTGAAAAGTCAGTCGGTAGACGTTCGGAAAGACAGAGCAAACGAAGTTCGCCCTGCATATCTGGAGTCCTTGTCTTTGGTCGAACGGCTGCATCGCTGCCTGCTCGATGTCATCAAAGATGAATTCGACCGCCGCAACGAGACTGAGATCAATTCGGTTCAGGCGCTGCTGCTTTACAATATTGGTGACAAGGAATTGTCGGCTGGCGAACTGCGCACGCGTGGCTATTACCTCGGTTCCAATGTGTCTTACAACGTCAAAAAGTTGGTGGAGATGGGCTATCTGCATCATGCCCGCTCGCGCGTTGACAAGCGTGCCGTGCGCATCAGCCTGACGCCGAAGGGACGGGTGATCCACTCTGCGGTCTCCGACCTTTATGAGAAGCACGTGCGTACGGTTGAGCAGATCGGCGGAATCCAGACCGATGAATTTGTCGCTCTCAACCGCGCTCTCACCCGCTTGGAGCGCTTCTGGACAGATCAGATCAAATATCGTCTCTGAGTTCAAATTTCTGGTAAAAGGCTTAGAAGGGTCAAGGTAACTTGGCCCTTTTGTCGTTTTGCAGAGCAGCTATGCGTTAGATGCGGAAAATACGCGTGCTATGCCATAATCTTGCCCGCTTGGTCGTGCTTCTTTAACCATAGGAATTTAAGCTCTGAGTTAAAGTGGGCCGTATAGGTTTCACGAGAAAGCTTTTTGGCTGGATTTGAGCGGTTGAAATTGGAGAATGACATTGAATAAGAAGCAATTTGATCTGTCGCATCAGGTGGGTCGCCGCGCATTGATAGCGGGCGCTGCAGGCGCTCTGATTTTCGCGGCTCTTCCCAGTGCTTTTGCTATCGATAATCAGTCTGAATGGCGGCAGGATTATGAGGGAACGTCTGCTATCCAGCGTTCGACGACCCCGACATTGTCGCCGCAGACCGTTGCCGCAACCGAAGCGGCTATTGCACGCTATAAAGACATAGCTGCGCGCGGCGGCTGGCCATCGGTTCCGGAAGGGCAATCGATGAAGATTGGCGTCAAGGGCAAAAACGTAATTTCGCTGCGTGAGCGGCTGAGCGTGACAGGCGATCTTGATGGTAATGTCGATTCCAGCCCGGTGTTCGATTCCTATGTTGAAGCGGGCGTGAAGCGGTTTCAGGCGCGGCACGGATTGGCGGAGACCGGCGTTGTTGGCGAACAGACATTTGCAGCCCTGAATGTTTCGGTTGATGTGCGCACCCGGCAGTTGGAGACAAATCTTATTCGCTTGCGGTCGCTTTCTGGAAATCTGGGCTCGCGCTTCGTGATGGTGAATATTCCGGCGGCGCATGTTGAAACGGTGGAAAACGGTGTTGTGGCCACGCACCATGCCGCCGGCGTCGGCAAGATTGACCGTCAGTCGCCGGTGATGAACACGCGCGCGCTGGATATCAACTTCAATCCTTATTGGACTGTGCCTCCAAGCCTGATCAAAAAAGATCTGATTCCAAAGATGCAGGCCAATCCGGACTATCTCACGGAACACAAGATTCGTATCTTTGATCCGAAGGGGCAGGAAGTTCCTCCGACGGCCATTAACTGGAACACCACTCAGGCGACAGGCTATAAATATCGTCAGGATCCGGGCGGTGATATCAACTCGCTCGGGTTTGTTCGCATCAACATAGCCAATCCCTATGGCGTCTACATGCATGACACTCCGGAAAAAGGTGTGTTCGGAGATGATTTCCGCTTTGTGTCATCGGGCTGCGTTCGTGTGCAGAATGTTCGCGATTACGTTGCTTGGCTGCTCAAAAACGAGCCGGGCTGGAATCGCGACCGCGTCGATCAGGCGATGGAGTCAGGTGAACGCCTCGACGTGAGAATCACCCAGCCGGTGAACGTGTACTGGGTCTATGTCACAGGTTGGGCTACACCCGATGGCGTTGTGAATTTCCGTGAAGATATCTACCAGCGTGACGGTTTTGGTGGCGGCACTCCGGTAGCTAACACTGCGGTATATTCCAAGAAACCTGTTGCAGGCCCGACTGAGCAGCTGCCCGTAAGTTCAGCCGATAGCGTGAATACCGAGATGCTGCAGCCGATGCAGCAACAGTAAACTCGAGCTTCGAAGCGCTTAGCTGGCGGAATTACGCGGGCGGTCTATTTTGTTAGATCGCCCGCTTTTTTGTTGTCAGCCATACCGGGCGCAGGTGACACGATCCGAACCTTTACATGCTAGGCCGCTGCCTCATTTCGTTAAAAGGCATATGTGACGCGGCGCGTTTTGTGAAGACTATTCGCAACGGCACTGCGGCGTGTCGTATTTGGTCAATTTTCTCCAATTCCCGACGCCAAAATGTCACAGTAATGCAGTGACGAATGGGTTTCCAGCACGAGCATGTCGTGCTAGGACCCCAGAGAAATCGCATATAACCATGGCGGGGATATCCCGTTCG
>JANXSV010000392.1 GCA_025356505.1 Methylovirgula sp. | reverse complement strand
TCGATCAATTATTACGACAACGGCCCAACCGGAACCGGAATTCCCAAACAATATGTCTACACGGATACGCTTGGCGTAATGCATAACTGGGATCGCACCGATGCGCGCAAGGGCATCACAAACTTCGCTTGGTCGGTAATGGGCGGCGTCGCTATCGATGTCAGCGCTCATACTAAGCTCGATATTGGCCTGAAATATCTGAATATGGGCCATATATCCTATCTGGACAGTGTCACGGGCGTTACCCGTTCCAAAGCCTTCACAACAAAGGCGGTCCATATCGGGATGCGCTACATGATCGACTAGCGCTTAACGCCACAGATTTGACCAAACTGCGCCAAGCTGTCGACCCCGACGCCCTGGCGCAGTTTTATTTTTTCGAAACCGTTTGACCCGCCACCTGCAAATCTGTAAACGCAGCAGCGGGACACCTCTCCCCAACGAGAGGCGCTCATCTGAAAGGATGGCATCAAAATGGTTGACGTTAAAACTAATTTCCATAAAGCGCCTGCATTGCGCCCAAACAATGCAAACTTCTCCTCCGGCCCTTGCGCCAAGCGCCCCGGATGGTCTCTCGAAAATCTCAAAAATGCTGCGCTCGGCCGGTCGCATCGCGCCAAAATCGGCAAGAGCAAGCTTAAACTTGCCATCGAACTCACCCGCGAAGTGTTGAAGGTTCCTGCGAATTACCGCATCGGTATCGTTCCCGCCTCAGACACCGGCGCGGTTGAGATGGCGCTTTGGAGCCTGCTCGGGCTTCGCCCCGTTGATATGGTCGCATGGGAAAGCTTCGGCTCCGAATGGGTGACCGATGTCATCAAGCAGTTGAAGCTGCCTGATGCGCGCACCTTGAAAGCTCCGTACGGCGAAATCGTCGACTTGAAGTCGATCAATTTTGACCATGATGTCGTGTTCACTTGGAATGGCACAACTTCGGGTGTCCGGGTTCCCGACGCCGACTTTATTCCGGCAAATCGTGCTGGTTTGACCATTTGCGACGCAACCTCTGCGGCCTTTGCGCAGGATCTCGACTATTCCAAGCTCGATGTCGTTACATTCTCATGGCAAAAAGCACTTGGCGGTGAAGCCGCGCATGGCATGTTGATCCTAGGCCCGCGTGCCGTTGAGCGGTTGGAAAGTTACACTCCAGCCTGGCCGATGCCGAAGATTTTCCGCCTGACTAAAGGCGGCAAATTGATCGAGGGCATTTTCGAAGGTGAAACCATCAATACGCCGTCAATGCTCTGTGTTGAGGACTATCTCGATGCGCTGGAGTGGTCAAAATCGCTCGGCGGCCTCGATGGCCTGATCAAGCGCGCCGACGATAATTTGGCCACCATTGCGGCATGGGTTGCAAAAACGCCTTGGGTTGACTTTCTTGCTGTTGACCCTGCAACACGTTCCAACACTTCGGTGTGTTTGAAAGTTGTGGATCCGGCGATCACCGCTCTTGCCCCGGATGCGCAGGCCAATTTTGCCAAAGCTTTGGCAGGTGCACTGGAAAAAGAAAAAATCGCATTCGATATCGGCGCCTACCGCGACGCCCCTCCGGGACTGCGCATTTGGTGCGGAGCAACGATTGAAGCCAGCGACCTTGCAACCCTAACGCATTGGTTGGATTGGTCTTTTGCCGAGGCAAAGGCCGCACTTTAAGCAAACCCGCCTCCAATTCTCCTTACTCAAAACAGGGAGAGTTGGAGCACGAAACCCTCCCCCTTTCCGGCTTGCGAGGGGGCTTCAAACTCATTTCCAAGGAACCTCCCATGGTACGCGTTCTTATTTCAGATTCTCTCTCTCCTGCAGCAGTCGCAATCTTTAAAGAGCGCGGCGTTGAGGTCGATTTTCAGCCGAATCTTGGCAAGGACAAGGAAAAGCTCCTCGAAATCATCGGTAATTATGACGGGCTGGCCATTCGCTCCGCCACCAAAGTTACCGATAAAATTCTGGCCAACGCCAAAAACCTGAAGGTTATTGGCCGTGCAGGTATCGGCGTCGATAATGTTGATATTCCTGCTGCAACCGCCAAGGGCGTGATTGTGATGAATACGCCTTTCGGCAATTCGATCACCACTGCCGAACATGCCATTGCCATGATGTTTGCGCTCGCCCGGCAAATTCCGGCGGCGGACATTTCAACTCAGGCCGGAAAATGGGAAAAGAACCGTTTCATGGGCGTTGAGCTCACTGGCAAAGTGCTTGGCATCATTGGCTGTGGCAATATCGGCTCGATTGTTGCCGAAAGGGGTGTTGGCCTAAAAATGCGGGTAATCGCGTTTGATCCCTTCTTGAGCGTCGATCGGGCTTTGCAGATCGGTGTTGAGAAGGTCGAGCTTGATGATTTGCTAGCGCGCGCCGATGTCATCACGCTGCATACGCCGATGACGGCGCAGACCAAAAACATCCTGTCGGCGGCCAACATTGCCAAATGCAAAAAGGGTGTCCGTATCATCAACTGCGCCCGAGGCGGCCTTGTCGATGAAGTTGCGCTGCGCGCTGCTCTCGACTCCGGCCATGTGGCAGGCGCGGCCTTTGACGTTTTCATTGAAGAGCCTGCCACCACAAATCCGCTGTTTGGCCACCCCAATGTGGTCTGCACGCCGCATCTGGGCGCAGCAACCAGCGAAGCGCAAGAGAACGTCGCGCTTCAGGTTGCCGAGCAGATGTCGGATTATCTCATGCG
>JANXSV010000262.1 GCA_025356505.1 Methylovirgula sp. | reverse complement strand
CGCCTTCGTAGTCTGTGTCGATGCCATAAGTCGGGTCCGTGAACCAGATCGTTCCATCAGATTTGACCACGACATCATTCGGTGAATTCAAGCGTTTGCCCTGATAGTGGCTCGCCAGAACCCTGCGCGAGCCGTCGTGCTCAATACGCGACACACAGCGCGCCTGATGTTCGCAGCAAATCAGGCGCCCCTCAAGGTCAACACTGTGGCCGTTCTGGTTATTGGCGGGTTGCTGAAATACCGATACCGACCCGTCAGTTTCATCAAAACGAATCGTCCTGTTATTGGGAATGTCTGAGAAGATCAGATATTTTCCTGCAGGAAAATAAGCGGGGCCTTCAGCCCAGCGCGCGCCTGTCCAAAGTTTCTCAACGTGCACCGAGCCGTTGAACAACTTGCCGAACCTTGGGTCTAGGACCTCGAAATATTGATTTGCCACGTTTTCCCCCTATTCGGCTGGCACGGGCACCGGTTCAGGCTCCACATGCGGCAGGCCGTCTTTGCGACCTGACAGGAAGCTATCAATTTTATCGAGGTAATAATAGACGACGGGCGTGATAAACAGCGTCAAAATCTGGCTGACGAACAAACCGCCGACAATGGCAATGCCCAGCGGACGGCGCAATTCGGAACCGGCACCGGAATTGAGAGCAATTGGCAAGGAGCCCAGCAAAGCGGCCAGTGTCGTCATAATGATAGGCCTGAAACGCACCAATGCCGCTTCGCGAATCGCCGACAGGGCATCAACGCCGTCGCGCCGTCGCTCCAGCGCAAAATCCACCATCATAATCGCGTTTTTCTTGACGATACCGATGAGCAGCAGAATGCCGATCACCGCAATCACCGTCAAAGGCAGATTGAAGAATTTGAGCGCCAGCAAGGCTCCCAACGCCGCCGAAGGCAAGCCCGACAAAATGGTGATCGGATGAATGAAGCTCTCGTAAAGCACACCAAGCACAATATAAATGGTCAGCACGGCGGCGAGCAGTAGTGCACCTTGGCCGCGCTGCGCATCTTGGAACAAGGCCGCAGTGCCGGAAAAGCTGGTTGTGATGGTTGCAGGGAGGCCAGCGTCCTGCTCAACTTTACGGATAGCCTCTGTTGCTTGTCCCAGTGATACATCAGGCGCGAGGTTGAAACTGAACGTCACAGAAGGCTGTTGAGACTGCCTGTTCACAAGCAGAGGCCCGACTGAGCGCCGAATGGTCGCAACCTGATCCAGCGGCACCAAAGCCGCAGTGGCACTGGTTTGCGGCCGGATGTAAATACGGCTGAGCGCAGCCGGATTGTTCTGGAACTCCTGATTGGCCTCCAAAATCACCTGGTAAGCTGCAGCCTGCGTGTAGATGGTCGAAATCTGCCGCGAGCCATAGGCGGCGTAGAGAGCGGATTTGATCTGATCCGAACTGATGCCATAGGCGGCCGCCTTCTCCCGATCAATATCAATGCTGAGCTGCGGATTGGTGATGCGTAAATCCGAGTTGACATCACGCAAGATGCTCAGCGCGCCCATACGCTTTTCCATGTCAGGCGCCTTGGCATAAAGCGCGGTCAAATCACCGGACTGAAGCGTATATTGGTATTTCGCCGCCGCCGGACGCCCGCCGGTGAAGTTCAGATTTTGCACTGTATTCATCAAAAAGCGGAAGCCGGGGAGCACGGACGTTGCTTTTCGCAAACGCCCGAGAACCACTTCAACGGCGTCCCGCTTGGCCCGATCCTTCAGCGCAATGAACATGAAGCCGCGGTTGGGCTGTCCACCCGCGCCGACGATGGAATTGAAATAATCGATAGCAGGGTCAGCCTTGAGAATATCAGCGGCCTGTTTCTGCATGGCACTCATCACCTCGATAGAGGTGTCAGGGGCCATTTCTGTCGCAACGGACACAAAGCCGGTGTCTTCCTGCGGGAAAAAGTCCTTCGGAATGTCCATGTAGACGATGTAAGTCACCCAGAGTGTTGCAAATGTCACCAGCAGCATGATGAGCCGGAACTTGAGCACGATATCAAGCAAGAACCGGTAGCCATTGGTGATTCCATCCACCATCCAGTCGGAAAATCTTGCGAAAAGAGACTGCTTGGCATTGTGGTCACAACTTCTCGAAGGGCGAGCCGGCGCTCTTGAGCTTCGACGACGCCACGACCTTGTTCCACGAATTCGGTCACGCGCTGC
>JANXSV010000385.1 GCA_025356505.1 Methylovirgula sp. | reverse complement strand
GCTTCCTGAACACCGGTCGCCCCCAGCGAATGGCCGGTCAGGCTCTTGGTGGCCGAAATCGGCGGGCACTTGTCCTCGTTGCCGAAAACTGTGCGGATGGCTTCGATTTCTTTGGCGTCGCCCACAGGCGTCGAGGTCGCGTGCGGGTTTATATAGTCGACCTTGCCGTTGAAACCGCCCAACGCCATTTTCATGCAGCGAATGGCACCTTCGCCCGAAGGCGCAACCATGTCATAGCCGTCTGAGGTCGCGCCGTAGCCGATGATTTCGCCATAAATCTTGGCGCCGCGCGCTTTGGCATGTTCATATTCTTCCAGAACCAACACGCCCGCACCACCGGCAATCACAAAGCCGTCACGGTTTTTGTCATAGGCGCGAGAGGCAACCGCCGGTGTTTCGTTGAAATTGGAAGACATCGCCGTCATAGCGTCGAACAGTACCGACATGGTCCAGTCGAGCTCTTCGCAGCCACCGGCAAACATCACATCCTGCTTGCCATATTGGATCATTTCGGCGGCGTTGCCGATACAATGGTTTGATGTGGCACAGGCGGAGGAGATCGAATAATTCACGCCCTTTATTTTGAACCATGTTGCCAGCGTCGCCGATGCTGTGGACGACATGCTCTTTGGCACTGCAAAAGGACCAACCCGCTTGGGCCCGGATTTTCGGGCGATATCGGCGGAATCAACCAGAGTCTTGGCGGATGGCCCGCCCGAACCCATGATGATGCCGGTGCGCTCGTTGGATATTTCCGCTTCGGTCAACCCTGCGTCGGCGATAGCCTGATCCATGGCCACATGATTCCATGCGGTTCCGGTGGCGTGAAAACGCAGTGCGCGCCGATCGAGCAATGTCGCCGGATCCAATGTCGGAGCGCCCTGCACCTGGCTGCGAAAGCCCATTTCCGCGTATTTGGCAGCGCGTGAAATACCGGATTTTCCGTTTTGCAGAGAAGTCAGAACTTCAGCAACATCATTTCCGATTGAGGACACAATCCCCATTCCGGTGACGACGACACGTCTCATATCAATCTCCTTAACGCGGCGGCGGACTGGAAATGTTGCGCGCCGAAAAACATTAACCGCAAATTGCGTCAGACTTTAGGGCTTAAACAGACAAACCCGCATGTCCTTTGTTTCGTAGATGCGCGTGCCGTCAGCTTCCAGCCAGCCATCTGCAATCGCCAGAATGACTTTGCCTTTGAAAACCCGCTTGATTTCAACGCCGTAAACCACTTTTTTGATGGCCGGAGTCACTTGATCCGTAAACTTGACTTCACCAACCCCGAGAGCGCGACCCTTGCCTTCCAGCCCGAGCCAGCCGAGGAAAAATCCGGTCATCTGCCAGAGAGAGTCCAGCCCCAGACAGCCAGGCATCACCGGATCGCCGATGAAATGGCAGCCGAAGAACCACAACTGCGGGTTCACGTCGAGTTCGGCGCGCATGAAACCTTTGCCAAAAACACCGCCCGTTTCAGAAATTTCTGTAATACGGTCAAACATCAGCATTGGTGGGGCAGGCAATTGGGCATTGCCGCCGCCAAAAAGCTCGCCGCGCCCGCAAGCCAGCAGATCTGCGTAGTCAAAAGAAGAGCGGCGTTCGCTCATACAGGACATCCCCGAATAAGAGTGTGCTCAACGCTGTGAGCAGTGGATATGATTGTCCTATCACAGCCATGTCAGCGCCGGAAGCGCTCTTGATCATGAAAAATAGTCTCTCCCGACAAACTCGCGCCCAACAAACTCGCGTCATCTTATGATCTTATGAACACTGTTCGCGCGCTCTTGCAACCATTGAGGCCTGCTGACCAGGCTCGCCAGTGTAAATGCCCGACATTGTAAATTACTGGTGCAATCGCCTATATGAGAGTAAAGTGAAATAAATGACGATTAAAAGTGAAGTTATGTCTGTTCCCCCCTCGCTGAACACACCCAACGCGGCTGTCAAGATGTCGCTGCAAAACCCGCAACGCGACTCGATGCTTGGATGTCCCGTGCATGAGCTGCGCGGCAAGTTGCGCAAGGCCGGTCTTCGCCCGACGCGCCAGCGTGTGGCGCTGGGATGGTTGCTGTTTGCCAA
>JANXSV010000353.1 GCA_025356505.1 Methylovirgula sp. | reverse complement strand
CTCGACAGCCGACCCATAACTCAACTCGGATCTGTCTTAAAAAATTCACAAAAATTTAATATGCGAATTTTGCCCTGATATCAGAGGGATAGTTGTCTGTCTAGTAAAAATGAAAATATGCACTTTTCTTACAGCCTCGATTTTAGGCTATTGTGTAGTTTGTTAGGCTAATTATAATCATAAAAGACGTAATGAAATAAATACTTATTTTTATAGTATTGCATACGTTTTAATACTCAAAACAAAATTTAAATAAGTGAAACAGGTAAAATAGTACTGAGTTTCAAAATATAGAAATCGGTCACTGCCGTGCAACAAGGAGGTAAAATAGTAGCTGTTTTGGCTCGAATTTCGACCATCGATTTTTTTTCATGGGCGGGCTATAACCGCCCCATGAAAGAGCTTTTTTTAGTATTTTTGGGTGGCGGCCTCGGAGCCTGCGCGCGCTTTTTGACCAATACACAGGTCATGAAAATGGCGACGGACAGGTTTCCTTTTACGTCGGGCTTCCCTCTTGGTGTGATGTTCATCAATGTGGTCGGGTCTGTTTTTATGGGGCTGGTAACAGGATATTTCGTCGGCCGCGCAGGTGCCGGTGCGCAGGATATGCGGCTTTTTCTGGCCACCGGCGTTTTGGGCGGCTATACGACATTTTCGGCATTTTCGCTTGACGCTGCCAATCTGATCGAACGCGGCGAGATCAGCGCAGCAGCATATTACGTTTGCGGCTCGGTTGCCGTGTCGATTTTGGGCTTGTTTCTTGGCCTATATGCAATGAGGGCTTTGACGTGAGCGTGGAAAATTTTACTGTCACAGAAGACGAGGACGGCATGCGTCTTGACCGTTGGTTCAAGCGCCGCGTTCCAAGTCTTTCTTTGTCCCACCTCAATAAAATCTGCCGAAAAGGCGAAGTGAGGGTTTCAGGCAAGCGCGTTGAGGGCAATACGCGACTCGTCTCGGGGCAGGTGGTGCGTGTTCCGCCGCTGGACCTCGTTCCGACCAATGTCAATGTTCGTTCCGGGCCAAATGAGGCAGACGCGCGCGCATTGAAGGATATGCTACTGTTTGAAGATGCTGGGTTGATGGTCCTTAATAAGCCGTTCGGTCTGGCAGTGCAGGGCGGTTCCGGAACATTGCATCATATCGACGGTATGCTCGAATCAATGCCCAATAAAAATGGCGAGAGGCCAAAGCTGGTGCATCGCCTCGACAAGGACACAGCTGGCGTATTGTTGATCGCAAAAACCCGCAAGATGGCGGCCGACTTAGGCGAGGCGTTTCGTGCCCGCCAAACTAAGAAGATTTATTGGGCTCTGGTGCGCGGCGTGCCCAAGCCCCCACAGGGGCGTATCTCACTTTTTCTGGCCAAGGGTGAAGGTATGGGACTTGAGCGCGGTGAACATCGCCCGAAATCTCAGGGGGGTCGTAATGCTGCCGGGGAACTTGGCTTTGAACGTATGCGCGTCGCCAAGCACGGCGATGAAGATGCCCAACATTCGGTGACTTATTACACGCTTGTTGAAAAGGCTGCACAAAGAGTCGCTTGGCTGTCGATGAAACCGATTACCGGACGCACTCATCAACTGCGTGCGCATGCCGAAGCTATTGGCAATCCCATCATCGGCGATCCTAAATATGGCCTGTTGGCGAAGACAGATCCCCGGCGTACGGATCCGTTGCAGATGATCCCGGACGGCATGGACAACAAACTGCACCTTTTGGCTCGCAGGCTGATTTTGCCTCACCCGAAGGGAGGGATGATTGATGTCACGGCTCCGCTGCCGCCGCATATGGCGAAGAGCTGGGATATGCTCGGGTTCGACGCAAAAAGTTACGATCCAATTATGGACGCGCCGGAGGAATAATGAGCCGTATTTGTCGCCAATTGGCTAAAGGCACCGTTCTCCATGAGGATGCCGTAACCCGTGTGATGGAATGGCGTTTTGCGCCCGGCGCAGCTACTGGCTGGCATCGTCACGAGTACGACTACGCTGTGGTACCTTTGATGGACGGCAAGCTTGGGCTCGAACTTCCGGGGGGCGAGTACAAAGTGGCCGAATGCAAGCGCGGAGTTCCTTACAATAGGCTAGAAGGCGTCGAACACGACGTTATTAACGTCAATGATTTTGAATATGCCTTCATCGAGGTTGAGCTTAAAAAGCAAGCTTGAGGAGGTTCTGTTCCTTCATGTGAGGTTCAGCTTGCTGATTTAAGTTGAAACTCTGAAATGGAGATGACTATGCGCAGTTTTTTTGCCCCGGCCCTTACGGCGGTTTTTGTTGCATTGGTGTTGATGACGTCGCCTGCGGACGCGCGCGGTAAGGGCCGCCATGGCGGTCACCGTGGCATGCATGGCAAAAATCACGGGCATATGCACGGCGGGCACGGACCAAAATCTCTTAATCATTATTGTCGGCCTGAAGCCTTGAAGGCAGGGACATGCTCGACAGACCATCCGTAAATCACTGCGTTCACGAAGTTGCGAGTGACAACGGGAATTGTTTCAGGTGCTTTTTTCATTAATGCACTGTTCATGTTCAGGGGGCCAGCTTACGCAAATGGCTGAAACAGCGGATGACCGCTGGTTGCCTGAAAATATGCTGGAGGATGTTATGATGAAGAGCAAAATTTTGGCCGCGGTTTTGGTTGCGGCGTTTGCTGCCGTTCCTGTGCTTGTCGCGACCGCTCCGGCCAGTGCGGCGATGATGAAACATCATATGAAGCATCACATGAAGCATAAGATGCATCACATGAAGCATCATATGAAACATCATATGAAACATCACATGATGCACAAAATGTAATCTTAACTGTGTGATGTATTCCAGCCTTCGCGGGTAGCTGCGGGGGCTTTTTTTATTATTATAGTACTCTGAGAAAAATTTTTTGATTTGAAGAATTGAAGTATGGAACCAAATCTTCGCAAGTGCGTTTGTTTCATGAAGGTTTAGTCAGAAATATATGTGTGATTGAAGCACATTTTATTTGCCTTCCTTATTTCAAAAATGGTTTTGAGGAGCCCACAATGAAAAATTTTCTTTCCGTCATGCTTATCGGCATCGTAACCGCACTCGCAGTTGTCCCTGCTTCGGCTATCAGTTCGTCGAATCGCGAATATCGAAAGCATCAGCGCATGATGGACATGCGTCATCGTCATCACATGCGGCATTGGCATTACCGTCATCACCGCCATCACATGATGGAAAATATGTAATCTCCTGAGACTGCATCTTTTGAGCCCCTGCAACAGTTGCAGGGGCTTTTTTATTGACTTGGCGGCGGTTTCAAAGCCAAAAGCCCGTATGAGATTGATATTGTTTGACCTTGATGGAACGTTGATAAATTCAGGCGAAATTATCGTGGCGGCGCAAGGGCGCGCTTTTCGCAAGCTTGGCCTGCCGGTTCCATCCGATCAGGCGCTGCTCGGGGTGGTGGGATTGTCGTTGCGGGAGACGTTTGTAAGCTTGTGCGGTGCTGATGCGCCGGTCGAAGAATTGTCAGAAGCTTATAAGGCGGCATGGCGGCAATTGCTCAGCGAAGGGCGCGGGCCGATGCCTTACGCCGGGGCCGATGAAGCCGTAAGGGCGCTTGCCGGCAATAAAAGTACGCTATTGGGAATTGCTACAGGTAAAAACCGCGTCGGCGTTGATCATCTGGTCGTGGAATATGGCTGGCAAGGCTTGTTCCAAACCATACAAACAGCTGACAGCGCGCCTTCCAAGCCGCATCCGGGCATGATTTTGGAGGCTTTAAAAGATACGGGCATGGCTGCGGCAAATTGTGTGATGGTCGGCGATACGAGTTTCGACATGGATATGGCGCAAGCCGCAGGCGTGAGCAGTATTGCGGTGACATGGGGATTTCATGATCACGCTGACATTCGACATGCCGATATAGTCGTAGATGATTTTGAAGCATTGTTGAAGGCATTGGAGCGATAATGCGTGACGATTTGATTTCCGGCTCACTTCCTGTCCATGGCGCAGATATTGACCCGGTGGCTATGGCCCGACGCGATTTACAAAAAAAGTGGCCAAAACGTTTTTATAAATCTGCTGAAACGGCGTTTTCTGACGGAGCTTATTCTCTATTGCTGGACGGACGCCCCGCGAAGACCCCTGCGCGCCGTATGCTGACGGTCCGCAATGATGTCGTTGCCCAGGCTTTGGCCGCAGAGTGGAATGCTCAAGAAGAGGTCGTTAATCCGCTCAAAATGCCACTGACACGGCTCATTAATTCTGCACTCGACGGAGTTTCGCAGGAAGTCGAGGCCGTGCGCGCCGAAATCGTGCGCTTTTCCGGCTCTGATCTTGTGTGCTACCGGGCAGAACGTCCGGACGCTCTGATCCGTGAGCAAGCGAACGCATGGGATCCGGTTCTGGCATTTGCAAAGTCGCGCTTCGGCGTAGAATTTTGCGTTGTTTCGGGCGTGATGCACAAGACACAGCCAGAGGCTTCATTGGCAAAAATAAAGTCAGAGGTTGAGAAATTCGGGGATACTCTCCACCTTGCGGCCCTGAATGTTTTAACGACTTTAAGCGGTTCGGCTTTGATAGCGTTAGCGGTTGCGCACCGGCATTTGGACGTCGAGGCCGCGTTCGCTGCTGCGCATGTCGACGAGGACTACCAGGCGCGCGTTTGGGGCGCCGATGATGAAGCCGTGGAGCGTCGCAGATTGCGAAAGCGTGACTTTGAAATTGCGGCATTTTTACTCCTCAATTAAGGAGCCGCATTGCGCGGCGCGGCTCTGCGATGTTATAGCCTGCGCGGGGATTTACATTCGGGGAAGTCATGTCCGTTGATCAAGCCACAGTACGGCGTATTGCACGCCTTTCAAGAATTGCAGTGTCGGACGCGGAAGTTCCTAGGTTGCAGGGCGAGCTAAATGCGATGCTCGACTTTGTCGAAGAACTATCTGCTGTGGATGTTGAAGGCGTCGCCCCGCTGGCTTCGGTGATGCCGATGCAAATGAAGAAGCGGCATGATGTGGTGACTGACGGCGATATCGCCGATCAAGTAACGAAAAACGCTCCAGCGCGCGAAGATCATTTTTTTGTTGTGCCCAAAGTTGTTGAATAATGCTCCGGCGGTGGTGAGGTGCCGCGCTGCGGAGGGTAACTTCGTATGCCCGAGCACTATTTTGAGCGCCACGCGCAGCTTGGAAGAGGCTTTCCAGTGTCTCAGAACGGCCCGATTTAACTTGGCGGCGGGAAACTTCTAATGGGACAGTTACCCTTGGTGGTACTTTCTGCAGGATTGACCGCTTTGCGGTGGATGCTATGGCTGGTGGCATTGGGATTGATAGTCCTCATGATCGCACAAAAACTGCGAAATGATCCCGAATTGCGACCAGTGCCAGAAGTCTTGGCAATAGGCGCATTCGTGATTGCCGGATATGCCTCGGCGTGGGCCTCACGCAAGATTGTCGAAATATTGAAATTCTCAAAGACTTAAGAGCTTAAAATGACTGTTGTTATTGACCCGAAGAAACTGATCCGTGGCGCTACCGGCGATTGGGAAATTGTGTGTGGACTCGAGATACACGCGCAAGTTACCTCAAAGGCAAAGCTTTTTTCGGGGGCCTCCGCTGCTTATGGCGCATCTGAAAACTCGCACGTGTCGCTTGTCGATGCCGCAATGCCGGGCATGCTGCCGGTGATCAATGAAGAATGCGTTGCCCAGGCTGTCCGCACCGGACTTGGCTTAAAAGCCCAGATCAATTTGAAATCCAGTTTTGATCGCAAGAATTACTTTTATCCTGATTTGCCCCAGGGTTATCAGATCAGCCAATATAAAAGCCCGATCGTCGGCGAGGGCGAGGTAATTGTCGACGTCACGCCGACGGAGCAGATTATCGTCGGGATTGAGCGATTGCACCTTGAGCAGGATGCGGGGAAAAGCCTGCATGATCAGAGCGCGACTGAGAGCTTTGTTGATCTGAACCGCTCCGGTGTTGCGCTTATGGAAATCGTGTCGAAGCCCGATATCCGCTCTGCAGACGAAGCACGCGCTTATGTCACCAAAATCCGTACCATCATGCGCTATCTTGGCACTTGCGACGGGAATATGGATGAAGGCAGCCTGCGTGCTGACGTTAATGTTTCTGTTCACAAGATTGGCGAGCCGTTTGGGACGCGGTGTGAAATTAAAAACGTGAACTCCATCCGCTTTATCGGACAGGCCATCGATGTCGAAGCGCGGCGGCAAATCGGCATTCTCGAAGATGGCGGCAAGATCGACCAAGAGACGCGACTTTACGACCCAGTGAAGGGCGAAACCCGTTCAATGCGTTCAAAAGAAGAGGCGCATGACTATCGATATTTTCCAGACCCGGATCTTTTGCCGCTGGAATTTTTGCAAGCGTTTGTCGACAACCTGAAGTCTGAGCTTCCGGAACTTCCGGATGCAAAAAAGGCGCGCTTTATTGCGGCTTACGGCCTATCGCCTTACGATGCCGGCGTGTTGGTGGCGGAGCGCGAATCAGCCGACTACTTCGAAAAAGCCGCCAAGGGACGAGACGGCAAATTGGCCGCGAACTGGATCATTAACGAGCTTTTCGGGCGGTTGAACAAAGAGGGAAAAGACATTTC
>JANXSV010000256.1 GCA_025356505.1 Methylovirgula sp. | reverse complement strand
CTGCTGACCAGCCGGAACTGGATCGATATCGCATTTTTGCTAGCTGATGGGCGGGAGGCAAAAATTACCTTTGAAAAGGGCGTGCCCGGCGATCAGGTTCTGAAGACCGTGCTCAAGTAAAAGAGCCGCGGACGGCTCTTTTATAGTTCGGTGACGATCGTTCTGCGGCTAACGAATAATCAATAGCTGACCGGCACCGGCGAGCGGGCGACTGACGGTTTAGGCAATGCCGCGGGTACAACAGCCGAACCGTCAAACTGGCGCATTCCCAGCTTCACAGCCTCCTGAACTTTCTCAAAGGCGCGCACTTCGATCTGCCTCACGCGTTCACGCGAGATATCAAAACGTGAGGATAATTCTTCGAGAGTGATCGGATCGTCAAGCAGCCTGCGCGCGCTGAAAATTTCCCGCTCGCGCGGATTCAGCACCTTCAGCGCCTCTCCCAGAGCACCAAGCCTGTTCTCGGATTCTTCGCGCTCGACAAGAACATTTTCCTGAGAAGCGGAGTCATCGACCAACCAATCCTGCCACTCACCGTCGCCGTCCATTTGCATCGGCGAGTTGAGGGAGGCATCCCCGCTCAAACGCCGATTCATGTCCGTGACTTCTTTTTCCGGAACGCCAAGGCGCGTTGATATGGCCTTTAATTGTTCCGGTTTCAGATCGCCCTCATCCAACGCTGAAATTGAACTTTTTGCTTTGCGCAAGTTGAAAAACAGCCGCTTCTGGTTGGCAGTCGTGCCCATTTTCACAAGCGACCAAGACCGCAAGACGTATTCTTGAATGGATGCGCGTATCCACCACATGGCATATGTGGCCAAGCGAAAGCCTTTTTCAGGCTCGAAACGCTTGACGGCCTGCATCAAACCCACGTTGCCTTCAGAGATAACTTCTCCGATTGGCAAACCGTAGCCACGATAGCCCATGGCAATTTTTGCGACCAAGCGCAGATGTGAAGTTACCAGCTTGTGCGCGGCATCACGGTCTCCATGCTCCTTCCAGCTTTTGGCGAGCATATATTCCTGTTGGGGTTCAAGCATCGGAAAGCGGCGGATTTCCGCCAGATATCGCGACAGGCCGCTTTCAGCAGACAGCATAGGAAGAGCAGATGAACTCATTGTAATTCTCCTTCAGGCCCCCGTACCGGCGGGCCAACCAAACTGCCGCTATTGAGCCGACAGTTCACCGAGACAATGAAACGCGTAAGCATGGCAAAAAAAGGGCTGAGCTCTTTTTTATGAAAGCTTAAGAATTCCGTACATTTGCTTTGATGCAAATTCACCTGCAATTTATATTATATTTCTTGCGTAAGAACAAGAAAATTACAATATGAACCGTGCGGTACCTCACGTATCTACAACGCATCGGGGCTTACATCATGAACTCGTCAACGTCTTGGGATGATTTTCGCATTGTGAAGGCCATATCCGACCAACAGTCCCTGGTTGGTGCGGCGGAAAGCCTTGGCCTTAACCATTCAACCGTGTTCAGACGGCTGGGCGCACTCGAAGCGACTCTGAAAACCCGAATCTTTGAGCGGTCTCGCAACGGCTACACGCCGACAGCGGCAGGCGAACGGATGGTGGCGCTGGCTGAGCAAATGGCCAACGATATCAACGGCTTTCAGTTAAAGTGCGCCGGGCGTGACGTGCAGCCAAGCGGAGAGTTGCGGGTCACCACTAACGATACGATGCTGGTGCATCTTTTGACCCCTATTTTTGCAGGTTTTACCAAGACTTATCCCGAAATCCGGCTCGATATCGTTGTGTCAAACGCCGCGCTAAACTTGTCGAAGCGCGATGCGGATATTGCCATTCGTGCTACGGCGAACCCGCCCGAAACGTTAGTCGGGCGCAACATCGGGCCAATCGCTTGGGCTGAATATGCTGCCAACTCGCTCGTGAAGCAAAATGCCGTGCCGGACCGGGCAAGCGCCAGATGGGTTGGCTACGGGGACAATCTTTCGGGACTTATGGCCAACAGGCAGCTTGAACACAAATTTGAAAATCAGCAAATTGTGTATCGGGTTAATACGGTTCTTGGCTTGGCCGAGGCGGTGGCCGCGAACATCGGATTGGGATATTTGCCATGCTTCATCGGTGACAAAATCCCAGGCATCACGCGCGTGTCCATGCCTCTGCCGGAACCTTCAAGCCATTTATGGTTGTTGACTCATCCAGAATTGCGCGAAGCGGCGAGAGTACGGGTATTTATGACCTATGTGGGCGGTGAACTTACCAAACAACGCCGTTTTCTTGACGGAACTGCGGACGTAAAGTTTGCGTCACAGCCGGTGAGCTTGGCCTCTGCAGCAGTCATGGCTTAAACGTAGGCCTCTAAATACTGCGACGTACTTATTTTATTGGCGTGAGAGCGCTAAAGTTCAACCACGACGCGCCCGCGCACTTTCCCGTTCAACAAGGCGCTGGCCGTGGAAATAACCTCGTCCAGAGTGATCTTCTTCGTGATCGACTCGAGCTTTTTTGCATCGAGATCCTGCACAAGACGGTTCCACGCTTCGATGCGTTTCGGCTTCGGACAATTTACCGACTCAACGCCGAGCAAAGCCACATTTCTCAAGATGAACGGGGCCACTGTGCTGGGCAAATCAAGGCCCTGCGCCAGGCCGCAGGCCGCAATTGCGCCTCCATATTTCGTTGCCGCGAGAATGTTTGCCAAGGTGTGAGAGCCTACGGAGTCGACCCCGGCAATCCAACGTTCCTTAGCCAAGGGACGGCCCGGGCTGGAAAGCTCTTTTCGCTCAATGATCTCTTTCGCGCCCAGCGCGGTGAGATAGTCCGCCTCTTCTGGACGTCCGGTCGTTGCGATAACGTGCCAACCTAATTTTGCCAATACCGCCGTCGCGACAGAGCCAACACCGCCCGCAGCGCCGGTGACTACAACTGAACCTTGGTCTGGAGTTAGTCCGAAGCGTTCAAGCGCCATAACACAAAGCATGGCGGTATAACCTGCCGTGCCTATCGCCATGGCTTGAAAGCGCGTCAGACCTTTGGGCAATGGAACCAGCCAAGCGCCTTTGACACGCGATTTTTCGGCAAGCCCGCCGAAATGCCCTTCGCCAACACCCCAGCCGTTGAGAATGACTTCATCACCCACTTTAAAGTCAGGGTTGCTTGAGCTTTCCACAATGCCGGCAAAATCCACGCCGGGCACCATCGGAAATTTGCGCACCACCGGAGATTTTCCTGAAATCGCGAGTCCGTCTTTATAATTTAAAGTAGAATGTGTGACTTTTACGGTCACATCGCCGTCCATCAAATCAGCGTCGGTCAAAGTGACGATGCCAACAGTTTGTCCCGCGTCTGTCTTGTCGATACGAACAGCTTTGAAGCTCATTTGGCTCCCCTTTGATCAGGCGGCCGCGGGGCTCAGATTGCGCTGAACCGGCCGCTCCACGATTGGCAAATTAATGAGCGCAGAAGCTACACCAAGTCCAATCGAAAGCCACCATACGATGGTATAAGAGCCGCTCTGTTCTCGAAGCACGCCGCCGAGCAGCACGCCAAGAAATCCGCCGACCTGATGTGAAAAGAACGCAAAACCGTAAAGCATGGCAAAGTGCCTCGGGCCAAACATCATGCCGATCAGGCTTGATGTGGGAGGCACGGTGGACAGCCAAAGCAAACCGGTCAGAGCTCCGAAAGCATAAGCGGAAAAAGAGGATATTGGCAGCATGATGAAGGCCAGGGTCACCAGTGCGCGCGCGATGTAGATAAACGACAATATCCAGCGCCGCGGAATGCGGGTGCCAGCCCAACCCGAAGTGAGAGAGCCGACGATGTTGAATATGCCAACGAGGCCAAAAGCCCAGTAGCCGACCGACGCGCCGAGGCCAGATTCAACGACATAGCGTTGGAAATGCACCGTGACGAAGGCAAGTTGAAATCCACAAGTGAAAAAGCCAAGAACAAGAAGAACGTATGAGCGATGGCCAAAAGCCTCGGTCAGAGCCTGTTTTACGCTTTGTTCGGACATTCTATCCGCCAACTTCGGCTGCGCGGGGCTTGAGACAAACACGGCTAAAGGCACCACCAGCAACATCATTGCTGCCAGAATCAGGATCACTTGGCCAGTTTTTGTTTTCGCCATTGACCGGCGGACTGCTGCTTAGCTTTGACTGGCAAACCGTGACGCTGATTCTGGCAGCAATGATGTTGCTGGTGGTGCCTTTAGCCGTGTTTGTCTCAAGCCCCGCGCAGCCGAAGTTGGCGGATAGAAT
>JANXSV010000217.1 GCA_025356505.1 Methylovirgula sp. | reverse complement strand
ATAATGAGATGCTGCTGGGCGACACCGGCGAGGACATCGGCAGCGTGATCGACGCCAAGGGCAAGATGCTGGTTTGATATGAAAACAATCGGCCTCATTGGCGGGACAAGCTGGGAATCGACGCTGGATTATTACCGGCTGTTGAATCAAGGCGTGCGCGACAGGCTTGGCGGGTTTCACAGCGCGAGGCTGTTGCTGAGCTCTGTGGATTTTGCCGAATTTGTGTCGCTTTTACAGTCCGGTGATTGGGCTATGCTTGGCGATCGCCTCGCCGTTGAGGCTAAATTGCTGGAGACAGCAGGCGCGCAAGTAATCTTGTTGTGCACCAACACGATGCACAAGGTTGCGCCTGCCGTTCAAACGGCCATATCCGTGCCGTTTCTGGATATTCGCAGCGAATGCGGCGCAGCGATTGCGCGGCAAGGCCTGGCGCGGCCGTTGTTGCTTGGCACGCGTTATACGATGGAGAGTGATTTCTTCACCGGGCATTTGCAGCGGAGCGCGCAGCTCCAGCCGCTAGTACCAAGCCTTGACGATCAGCGTGTAATTGACCGGATTATTTTTGAAGAGCTGGTCAAGGGTGTGGTTTTGCCGGCCTCGCGCGCGCAATATCTGGCCATAATCGCCAAGGCGAGCAAGGCCGATTGTGTGATATTCGGCTGCACGGAAATTGGCATGTTGCTGACGCAGGCTGATCTTGTGGCTTCCGGCCTGTCCCTGCCGGTGTTTGACACGATGAAGCTGCATGTTGAAGCCGCTCTCGCATTTGCCTTAAACGAAACATCTTTGGAGGAAAAACCATGAATGCCATGACCACACCGCCCGTGCCGGCTTCGCCGCCCTCGCCCTACTCATCCGCAAGCTTTAAAAGCAATGTCGAGAGCCATACGCTTTCAGTGTTGGTGGACAATGAGCCGGGTGTTCTGGCGCGGGTTGTCGGGCTGTTTTCAGGCAGGGGCTACAATATCGAGAGCCTCACGGTTGCCGAAGTTGCCCATGCTGAACATCTGTCGCGCATCACCATCGTCACCAAAGGCGCACCGGAAACCATTGACCAAATCCAGCATCAGCTGGAGCGGCTCGTGCCAGTGCACAAGGTCACGGACTTGACGCTGGCCGATAAGTTCATTGAGCGGGAATTGGCGATGATCAAAGTTTCCGGCACAGGCGAACACCGCTCCGAGGCTTTGCGCCTATCGGAGGCCTTCCGCGCCCGCGTTATCGACGCAACAATCACCAGTTTCGTTTTCGAGCTCACGGGAAAACCCGCCAAGATTGATGACTTCGTTGAGCTGATGCGCCCTATCGGTTTGGTCGAGGTTTCACGCACCGGCGTAGCGGCGATTTCCCGCGGTCCGGAACGGATGTAAGGGTGGATTTTTCGCTCATTCCGGCTTTGGTCATTTTTGCCACCGTGTCTTCGGTGACGCCTGGGCCGAACAATATGATGTTGCTGGCCAGCGGTGTGAACTTCGGCTTCATGCGCACCATACCGCATATGCTGGGCATTGGCGTTGGCTTCACCATTATGGTTGCGGCTGTCGGGCTCGGGCTGGGGGAAGTGTTCCGCGTTTTTCCGCAGGTGCAAACCGCTCTCAAAATTGCCGGTGTCATTTATATGCTGTGGCTGGCGTGGAAGATCGGCAATTCAGGTCCGGTCGGCGAGGGGGATGCGCGCGGCAGGCCGATGACCTTTCTCGGCGCGGCGGCGTTTCAATGGGTTAATCCGAAAGCCTGGCTGATGGCGATAACTGCCGTATCCACCTACACCAACGGCCATAGCGTGATTGGCGCGCTCGTTGTTGCGGCTGCGTTTGGCGCGGTAAACCTGCCTTGCGTTTCGGTGTGGGCATTGTTCGGCACCGGACTGCGCAGCATTCTGGGTGATGCGGGACGCGTGAAAATCTTCAATTGGGCGATGGCGGCGCTGTTGATTGTGTCACTTTATCCAATCATTAAAGCCGCTTAGCCTGCAGGGCGGGCGCTCATAATCATGAGCGCAAGTCGCGGCACAGATATCGGCACCGGGCGTATCGAGGCTTTCTCCGATGGTGTCATCGCCATCATCATCACGATCATGGTGCTTGAGCTCAAAATTCCCGAGCATGCGGTGCATGGGGACCTATGGGCCGAGTTTCTGAGCCCGCTCGCTCCCAAACTTACCGCCTATGCGCTGTCTTTCACCATCGTCGGGATTTACTGGGTGAATCATCATTCTCTGATGCACGGGGTTGGGTTGGCTACGACGCGGCTGCTGTGGAGCAATAATTTACTGCTGTTCTTTTTGTCGTTGATGCCGCTTGCCACAGCATTTCTGGGGGAAAATCCGTTCGAGTTTCGTGCCATTGTGCTCGATGCGCTGCTTGGCTTTCTATCGGCGAGCGCCTTTGCGATTTTGCGTTGGGCCTGTATCCATCGCGAAAATGCGTCGGCGCTTAACGCCGTCCATGCGGCGGAGGGATGGCGCAGTCTGCTTTATGGCAGTATCAACCTTATCGGCATTGCGGCGTGGTTCGTCTCGCCCATGCTGGCACTGGTCAGCTTCCTTGTTCCGCCGATAGCGTATTTTTTGCCGAAACACGTCTAAAACATGAGGGCAGGTGGCTTGCCCCGCACGATTAAGCCCACTAGAACAGCCCGACTGAAATTTTATAAAAAGCTCGCTAAGAGCCTCAAAGGTAAGGAAAAGACGATGCGCGTTTATTATGATTCCGATGCTGATATTGGCCTGATCAAAGGCAAAAAAGTTGTCATCGTCGGCTATGGCAGTCAGGGCCGCGCCCATGCGCTCAACTTGAAGGACTCTGGCGCAAAAGACATCCGCGTCGCTCTGAAGGCCGGTTCGCCGACAGCAGCAAAGGTTGAGGCTGACGGCTTGAAGGTGATGAGCGTTGCCGAGGCTGCCAAATGGGGTGACCTGTTGATGATGGCAACACCGGACGAATTGCAGGCGGACATCTACCGAAATGAAATTGCGCCAAATATTCGTGATGGCGCAGCGATTGCCTTTGCGCACGGCTTGAATGTGCATTTCGGCCTGATCGAGCCAAAAAAGACCCTCGATGTCGTGATGATTGCGCCCAAGGGCCCCGGCCACACTGTGCGCGGCGAATATCAGAAGGGCGGCGGCGTGCCATGTCTGATTGCGGTGCATCAGGACGCGTCCGGCAATGCGCATGATCTGGCGCTGTCCTATGCCTGCGGCGTCGGTGGCGGGCGTTCCGGCGTCATCGAAACCAACTTCCGTGAAGAGTGCGAAACCGAT
>JANXSV010000175.1 GCA_025356505.1 Methylovirgula sp. | reverse complement strand
GTTGGCCGCAAGTGATCTCAAGCCTGAAAAGCCTGCTCGAAACCGGCACGGCGATGGCGCGCTAGACTCGCCCTAGCCGAACCGCTGCTCCAAAGCGCGCTTGACCTCATCTTTGAGGGGCTCGGCAGATTTGAAAATGTCACGCGCCCGGAAAAAATCGAGCGCGTTGAAATGATCGATATCAGCGCGCAAAAGTAAGTCCGGACCGGCATTTTTCAGCTTCTCGCGGGTGATGGCGGTTTGCATGATCTGAGCCGCTCCGATGACCACCTCGAACCCTTCAGGCGGCTTGGCACGGGTGACGATAGGCCCGCCCGTCACATCAACCGCAATGACGAAGTCAGCCTTCACCAGATCAAACGGCAAGGGATTTACCGTGCCACCGTCGATGAGAACCTGATGCTGATGCGGCACAGGCTTGATCATGCCGGGGATCGCCATGGACCCGGCAACTGCGGCGCGGAGCGGGCCCGATTTGAATGCCGCCTCGCTATGGGTGAGGAAATCAGTGGCCACGGCGGTGAAGGGGATTTTTAGCGCTTCGAACGTCTGAGGTACAGATTTTGGCCAGAATTGCTGTAAAAATATTTCACCGTCCAACAAAACCGGATTGCTCAGGCCACGCGTGAACAAATCGGTGATCCGGCCTACGCGGGCACGCAATAATTTTGCCATGACGTCGGTTTTATCACGCGTGATATCAAGGATATGCTGGCGAATATCCTTGCCGCTCAAGCCGGAGGCATAGGCCGCGCCCAGAATTGCGCCCATGGACGTGCCGGCAATGGCAACCGGAACCACACCAAGCTCATCGAGCGCCTCAAGCGTCGCAACATGTGCCAAACCGCGCGCACCACCTGCGCCAAGCGCCAAGCCAATGGTTCCAGCGCCCTTCGTCAAAGCGCTCTCCAGGCAATGTCGGTGCGGTAAAATCCTTCGGGCCAGTCAATTTTTGCGATGGCTTCGTAGGCTCTGGCCCGCGCTGTGGCAACGTTTGGTGCCAATGCTGTAATATTCAGAACGCGACCGCCAATTGCGACCAATTTCTCACCGTCCCGTTTTGTGCCCGCATGAAAAACAGTGACTCCGGGAACGCCGACGGCGGCATCAAGCCTGCGAAGTTCTGTGCCCGAAACAACAGCGCCGGGGTAGCCTTGCGCCGCATAAACCACAGTGAGCGCGGTTTGCGGAGATAATCTAACCGGTTTTTGCGGCAGATCGCCTTTGGCGCTTGCCAACAGCAGCGGCAACAAATCCTCGTCCAACCGCAGCAGCATCACCTGCGTTTCGGGATCACCGAAGCGGGTGTTATATTCGATGAGCGAGGGGCCGGACTTTGTCAGCATCAAACCAGCAAATAGCACGCCTTTAAAGGGAGTTCCACGCGCCACCATGCCGCGCAGGGTCGGCTCGATGATTTGACGCATCACTTGCGCTTCAAGTTCCGGCGTCATGCAAGGCGCTGGCGAATAGGCACCCATGCCGCCGGTGTTCGGGCCTTTGTCACCATCATAAGCGCGTTTGTGGTCCTGCGCCGAAGCGAAAGCGAGCGCATGCGTTCCATCGCAAAGCGCGAAAAATGACGCTTCCTCACCTTCGAGAAAAGCCTCGATCACCACTTCGGCTCCAGCGGTGCCAAGCCCGCCATCGAACATCATGTTAAGCGCGGCTTCCGCCTCAGCGCGCGTGGTCGCGACAACCACGCCCTTGCCTGCGGCCAGACCATCTGCCTTGATCACAATCGGCAGACTTTGTTCGCGCAGATAGGCCTGCGCCTCAGGCAGCGCGTTGAACCGCCGATAGGCAGCGGTCGGGATGTTGAACTGCGCGCACAGGTCTTTGGTGAAGCCTTTCGACCCTTCCAATTGCGCTGCGGCCTTGCTTGGACCGAAGGCCAAGATGCCTGCCGATGCGAGACTATCAACAATGCCCGCGACCAAGGGCACCTCAGGCCCGACCACGACAAATTCGATTTTCATCAGCCGACAAAAATTGATGACGGCTTCATGGTCCTCGATTTTGAGAATGACATTTTCACCGAGCCGCTCAGTCCCCGGATTACCGGGCGCTATAAAAAGTTTGGACAGAGCCGGACTTTTCGCGAGCGCGAGAGCCAAGGCATGTTCGCGGCCGCCCGAGCCTATTAGAAGCACGTTCATAATAATTCCAGTTCCATTGCTCCTGTGTTTAAGACCTTGCCACGTGTGAGGCAAATGGCAATTCACAGCAGATTGAGCTGATGGCTTCGCGTTTAAGACCGTATGGCTGGCCGGACTGCCTTTGGCCAGCATTTGGCCTAACTGCGCCCGAAAATGGCCGAACATACTTTCCTCTAACCTATTGAAATACCGCTTTATTATGTTTAGCTCCGAGAGTCTCCCCGCCCCATTGGCCTGATTTTTACTGTATCTGAATACTTTTCGGCCAACTCATTCTGCTGCGGATGGTCCTATGTTTGCATCTGCGCAAACAAACGACGCGCCCGAATCGCGGGCTGCGCGTCACATGCATTGCGCTGCGTGGATATCATGTCGCGAAATGACTTGAATTTCCGCCTCCGGCAGGTTCAATGACACTGTGACCGACGCACCGATTTCAAACACTCCAGACTATTCTGTTTCCGAGCTTTCCGGTGCGGTCAAACGCCGGATTGAGGATGAGTTCGGCCATGTTCGTGTCCGCGGCGAAATCTCAGGATATCGCGGGCCGCACTCGTCCGGGCATGCCTATTTCGCGCTGAAAGATGACGGTGCCAAGCTCGATGCCGTTGTTTGGAAAGGTGTTTTTGGCCGTATGCGCTTCCGTCCCGAAGAAGGGATGGAGGTTATCGCCACCGGCAAACTGACCACTTTCCCCGGCTCTTCGAAATATCAAATCGTTATTGAATCACTGGAGCCAGCCGGAATAGGCGCGCTGATGGCGCTGGTGGAAGAACGCCGCAAAAAGCTGACTGCGGAGGGGCTTTTCGACGTCGGACGCAAGCAGCTTTTGCCGTTTATGCCCGCCGTGATCGGTGTGGTGACATCGCCAACCGGGGCCGTGATCCGGGATATATTGCACCGGATTGCCGATAGATTTCCGTGTCATGTGATCGTCTGGCCGGTTCGGGTGCAGGGCGAGAGCAGCGGCGAGGAAGTCGCAGCGGCCATCAACGGCTTCAACGCATTGACTTTAAGGGATAATATCGCGCGGCCGGACCTCATCATTGTGGCGCGCGGCGGCGGTTCACTTGAGGACCTCTGGGGCTTTAACGACGAAATCGTGGTCAGGGCGGCAGCCAATAGCGATATTCCGCTAATTTCGGCTGTCGGCCATGAAACCGACTGGACCTTGATCGATCATGCCGCTGATGTAAGGGCCCCGACACCGACGGCTGCTGCGGAAATGGCAGTACCGGTGAGGCTGGAATTGATTGGCAGTTGCCAAGCGCTTGGCGGGCGTCTGGCTAGCGTTGTGGCGCGCGCAAGAGAGCGTTGGCGCAATGATTTCAAGGGCTTGGTGCGCGTTCTTGGCCAAGGTGAGGCACTGCTCAACGTGCCGAGGCAGCGGCTTGACCGCGCGGGCGGCAATTTGCAGCCGAGATTTCAACAGTTTATTTCTACGCGAAACGTCGCGCTTGGGCGTATGGGACAGCGTTTGAGCCGGACATCTCCACAAATTCAGCTGGCAACCGCTGTCGGAGATCTGAAGGGGCTTGCCAGTAGGTTGCGCTCGGGTGCGGCGCAGACTTCGCGGGAAAGAGCGCAAAAACTCAGCGCTATCAATGGCCTCTTGCAGTCTGGTTTTTCTGGATTTTTTCGCGGACAAAGGCGTGAACTTGCCATTGATAGCAAGCGGTTATCCCAACTCGGCTTGCGGATGCTTCCTGCCCTGCTCAAGGCTGTAGAGCGCCGCAAACATAGCCTTGAAGCGCTGGAAAAACTGCGGAGTTCGCTTGGATATGAGCAGGTGTTGGCGCGCGGATATGCGCTGGTGCGCGACGATGCGGGGCATCCGATGCGCAATCTGGAGCAGGCGCGTGCCCACAGCCGTCTCGAAATCCAATTTAGCGACGGGCGTTTGAAAGTTACGCCCGCCGACGGTTCAGCTCCCAAGCCGAAAAAAGCCGGATCTGCCGGGACAGAAAAGATCGTTGCTCCGCAAGGGAGCCTGTTCTAACACGCCGCTCAAGGGCCATACGTCTGATATTGTTATACTTCTTCAAGTAGATTTTGCAGATTTAGGCGCTCGGTCATCATTGTGAGTGCGCCATTTGCGCCGCGCGGCCAGTCTTCTTCGGCTCTATCGACATAGAGTTCGACGCCGTTCTGATCGGGATCGCGAAGGTACAAAGCTTCGGACACGCCGTGGTCGCTGGCACCGTCCAATGAATAGCCCGCTGCAATCAGGCGCCTGAGGGCGTCCGCCAGGTCTCTGCGGCTGGGGTAAAGAATGGCGGTATGGAACAGGCCGGTGGTCCCTGGCGCAGGCGGCGAACCGCCTTTGCTCTCCCAGGTGTTCAAGCCAATATGGTGATGGTATCCGCCTGCGGAAATGAAGGCCGCCTGAGTGCCATATTTTTGAACGAGCTCAAAACCCAATACACCGACGTAAAAATCCAGTGCGCGTTGCAAATCGGCGACTTTCAGGTGAACATGGCCGATCTTCGTGCCTGCGGCTACGGGGCGAGCCAGGAAGGCCTTTTCCTCAGCGTTAAGAATTTTTGTGGTCATGGAAATTTCCTTTCGATGAGCGTAAGATAACCACAATATATGTGAAATTTGAGGGGGTGAACCGCCAGTCGAAGCTTGCAGGATTGCAATCATCAAAGAGGCGGATTTCGGGTAGAATTTTTGGCCCGGACACAGTAAGCTCAAAGTATTGAGGGTGATATGAACAGGTTTGAACCAGCCTCCGGAGCCGAAGCACGCGTTGAATATTTAGACGGGGACTTCAGAGTCTTACGGCCAGGCTCTTTTGTGCGTTGTGCGGTTACCGGATACCCAATTGCGCTTGAAGAATTACATTACTGGGACGTTGATACGCAGGAGGCCTATTCTTCTGCGGCGGCGCGGCTCAAGGCGCTTGGATTTTCTTTTGAACCTGTTCCAGGAAGTTAAACGGCTGATCAAGCTTCAGAGTCACCGGCAGCGCCACAACATTATCGCGCAGTTTTGGCGGCAGGCGCATAGCATCTTTCTGCGTCGTCACGGGAATTACGCCGCGCGATTTGGCAATTTTAGCGAGTGATTCTATATCTTTAGCTGAAAACTGATGGTGGTCGGGAAAGCTCTGCGTTGCTACAATATCAGCACCAGTTTGTCTGAGCGTTGCAAAAAACTTTTCCGGACGACCAATGCCAGCAAAAGCGTAAACGCGCTGTCCCGCAAGGCCCTCCGCAATCGCCGCGTCCGGAACAAGGGTGGCGGAGAAGGTG
>JANXSV010000233.1 GCA_025356505.1 Methylovirgula sp. | reverse complement strand
AGGCGCGGTGAAGTTTGCTGCCACGGCGATTTTGGTTTGCGAAGCATGGAGGGCAGAGCTGGCAGTCGCGATACATATGCATAATGACGCAAAAAAAGCCTTCCCGATCATCGCAACTCCCTTTGCAGGCCATGTATGTTGTCTGCGGATAGATTTTCAAATTCCGGTTTAGCCTATAGGCATTCCGCCGATTTTCACATAGCCTTCTACTTAAAGGGCCTTTCTGGCATAAGCGTAAGTTTAAAAGCGCGGAAAAAACGAGGAAACGATGCTTAAAGGGATATCTCCGCTGCTGAACAGCGATGTTATAGGTGCTTTGCGCGCTATGGGGCATGGCGACGATCTCATCATTTGCGACACGAATTTTCCGGCTGCATCGGTTGCGGCGCAGACGCGCTTGGGCAAACTGCTGTTCATCGACAATGTGACGGCCGCCACTGCGGCAGCGGCGGTGCTTTCAGTTTATCCGCTGGACAGTTTTGTGACCGATGCCGCAGCGCGGATGGAGGTTGTCGGGGCGCCGGGTGAAATCCCAGCCGTCCAGCAAGAGGTGCAAGCTGCAATAGATTTTGCCGAAGGCAAAGCCTGGCCGATGATCTCAATCGAGCGCTACGCATTTTATGAGCGGGCCAAGCAAGCCTATTGCGTAATTCAAACAGGCGAACGGCGCTTCTACGGCTGCTTTGCCCTGCGCAAAGGCGTTATCTCTCCTGAGGCGAAATGAGCAGCTCCATGCGCAATGCTGTTGTCATACTCGGGGTATTTGTTGCAGACGCCGCCTTTCGCGCGGCACGCCAACCGCGCATTGGGGAAACCGTATTGGGTTCGGGGTTTGCGCTCGGCCCCGGTGGCAAAGGCTCAAATCAAGCTGTGGCTGCAGGTCGGCTTGGGGCAGACGTTACGCTCATCACCAGATTGGGCAGAGATGCCTTTGCCGAAATGGCGCACCGCGTATGGGAAGAGTCCGGTGTTAAATCGGCCGTTGTTGAAACACCCGAAAGTTACACCGGTGCGGCGTTTATTTTTCTCGAACAAGCCACAGGCAACAATGCGATCATCATCAGCCCCGGTGCCGCGGCCTTGATCAGCGAAGCCGACATTGACGCTAATGCCGCGCTCATTCGCAGCGCCGGCGTGTTCGTCACACAGCTGGAGCAACCACTCGAGGCGGCTGTTCTCGCGCTCGAAATTGCCAAGCGGGCAGGCGTCATCACCATATTGAACCCAGCGCCAGCGGCACTGTTACCGGAACATATTTTTCCGCTGTGTGACTACATCACACCCAATGAAACTGAAGCGTCCGAAATCAGCGGGGTTGAAGTGCGCTCGCTGGACGATGCGCGCCGCGCCGGTGACGTCCTGCTCGACAAGGGCGTCGGTACCGCGCTGATCACGCTTGGCGAAAATGGTGTGCTGCTGCATTCGCGTGAGAGCTCTCACCATATCGAAGCTGTCTATGCCGGGCCACTTGTTGAGACGACAGGGGCGGGCGATGCTTTCAACGGCGGGTTTGCCTCGGCTCTGGCAAAAGGGCTGACCCCGCTGGAGGCGGCGCGCTTTGCTTGCGCCGTCGCTGGAATTTCAGTGACGCGGGCAGGGACTGCGCCCTCCATGCCGACGCTGCGCGAAGTCGAACTGCTTTTGGCCTCTGGAAAAATCTGAGCGGTTTTGGCGCGCTCAAACAGAACTTTGGCCGGGTTTGGCCGAGCTTGGCCTGGTTTGGCCAACTTTTGGCCGAGTTTTGGCCTAAAAAGCAGACCAGATTAAGGTATTGAAATTACTCAATAATTGTGGTTTTGACTGAAAAAATTGGCCGAAGCTGGCCTGGAAAACAGCGGTATCGCTATACTTACAGGCCAGAAAAACGGCCTGCAAAAACATTACCAACTTGCATCTATGCAAGATAGCGGGGTTTGTTTGAGTTCGCTTTTGCGCGCTTGGGTTGAGTTTGTTTTAAGTATAAATGGCATAAGCGGCGGTGTTGGCGGCGTGTTTGTGCGACACTGTTTCGTCTTTTCTCACCGATATTGGCCCGATGACATTCGATTCTGAACCGCAGCAGCCGGTGTTAAGCGCGCAGATAGACCCAATGCGCCGAGGCGGGATTCCTGTGGCTTTTGACGGCTGCGCCGGGTTTTTGCACCCCGCAGCGGGCAATGTCGGAGTTTTAATGCTGTCCCCTTGGGGATTTGAGGAGTTTACCGTGCGGCAGGGCTGGCGGCTGTTGGCAGAGACGCTCGCTGGAAATGGATTTTCGTGTCTGCGCTTTGATTTGCCCGGCACGGGAGACAGTCTGGCGCATAACAGCGATATTACGGCGCTCGATACGTGGCTTTCGAGTATAAATAGCGCCGCTGAAGTGCTGCGCAATCGTACAGGTATCAGCCACCTCGTGGTGCTGGGGCAGGGGCTTGGTGCGATATTAGCCGTTGAAATGCTTGATAAAATCCGCGCCGATAGTCTTATTGCCATGGCGCCGCTGCCGCCGGGCCGGGCGGGCATGCGCGAACTGGAGCTCTGGGGCGCTGTGGTTGCCTCGGCGCTGCGTATCCCGGTTGAACTTGGCGAGAACGATGCGCTGAATATTGCCGGTTTTCGCCTCTCAAAGCCACTTTTCGACGAAATGAAGCGGCTTAAAACGAGCGATGCGCCGTTCGTCAGCGTCCGTTCCGGGCTCGTCCTGGCTCGCTCTGAGCGGCCATCAGACATGGATTTTGCAGAAGCGCTCGCGGCGCGCGGCATGGCCGTTACACGCCAAAACTTTGAAGGCTACGATGCCTTTGTCGCGCATTTGGAAACACCGCGCGCGCCTGAGCTCGCCTTCGCGGACATATGCAACGGGCTCCGGCAAAACTACCCGGATCGAGGCGATGCGCGGTCAAGCCTCTCTGGTCCTGAACGCGCTATTTTGTCATCGCCAATGGGGAAATATAGCGAAGAAGCCCTGTGTTTTGGGCCAGCAAACAGGCTATTTGGCGTGTTGTGTTCGCCGCCGGGTGAGCCGCGCGCCACTGTCATCATCCCGAACTCCGGGTACAATCCGCATGTCGGGTGGGCGCGAGGGCACGTCAATTTGGCGCGCCGTCTCGCCGGGGTTGGCATCGCCAGCTTTCGCATGGATTGTGCCAGCCTTGGTGACAGCGATGCCGTGCCGGATAGCGTCCGAGATGTGCTCTATTCGGATGCGCAAATTGCCGATGTTGAAGCTGCGATTGACTTGCTGTGCGCAGTTAGCGCGGCACCGATCGTTGTCGCGGGGCGATGCTCCGGGGCCTACATTGCCAACAATGTGGCCCAGCGCGACGAGAGGGTTTCAGGCGTGATTTCAATCAATGCCCTGAGGTTGATCTGGAATCCTGACGAGACTTTGGAGCAGGCCATGGCAGGCGGATCCGGCTCTTTAAGTTCGTATAAAGCGCGGGCATTTTCGCGCGATACTTTGATCAGGCTATTCAAATTTCAGCTACCGGTTGTGGACTTGGCGCGCAAAGTCGCGGGTAAAGTATTGGATAAGGCGGCGTCCAAACTCGTTGGTGTCACAGGTGGTTTAACCCTCGCGGGGCGCTTGCGCGGAGCTGTGCGTGCACGCTTTGCCGCCTTTGAGGCGCGAGGTGTTGAGGTTGCTTTGGTCTATGCCATAGGCGATGGCGGGCTGGATGAATTGGAAAAATATTGCGGAAACCAAGGTAAATGGCTCTCGCGCTTTTCAAACGTGACGGTTCGGCTTGTGGAGAATGCCGACCACAATATGACAGCCGATCACGCGCAGGACGCTATTTTTCAAGCGATTGAGACCTTGATTCAGCGCGTTGAGGCTTTGAATCGGAATTCCAAGCCAACGCGTTGAAATAAAACAAGATAAATTACGTCTGCACTGCGGAGACGGAGATAGTATTTGTCGCGTTAAGGGCCGACACTTCAAGTTTTGAGTCAGGCTTGAAATGATCCAGAACCACACGCTTGACGAAGCCCGGTTCAAGATGAAACCAATTATCCTGCGGGTGCAATCCTACGTCATGGATATGAACAAAGTGTAGAAACTGCGATGTCGTCAAAACTAATGTGGTGCTGTTTGAAGTCACCTCGAGATGTGCGGTGAAGGCAACATCGCGGCGCTCAAGCGCCTTCAAATCTGGAAAGTGATAGGCTTCGCTGATCACTGAGCCGGTTGAGACATCAATGAGGCGGGCAACAGAACCATAGTGCCCCTGCGGGCCAAAACGATACGCATAGGTTGTATCAAAAAACGCACCAATCAGGCGCGCCGCCGATATCTCTTTGCTTGTGTGAGGCTGCAGGAATACAGCCTGCTCCTCGCTGATGACGGGTACGCCATTGTCCTGCAGGCATTTGAATTCCAGCCGAGCGTCCAGCGCATTCGGGGCGTCATTCAGCACATGGATCGAGAGACCGTTACAGCCCTCGTCACTGAACAATACCTGCTGCGGCCTGAACGCGCGCCGGAGTGCAAATAGCGCAGGTTTTGGGGTGGCATCTGCGTTGACGACACCCCATCCGAGGCCGTGCTGCAAATCCTGAAATGTCCAGACCAGCGCGCCGTTACAGCTTGAGCCAACGCGCCTCCACTCCGCAAAAGTGGTTTCCATGACATGACAAGTGATTGCCCGCGATGCGTCCAGCCACAGGTCTGGCTGATGTTGCCGCAACTCTGTGGGGTTTGTTTTGAACAGCGTCGCAAGATAGTGTTCGCGGGTGTGTTCGAAATCCCAGGTTGCACCATTGTCGCGCGGCACAGTCGAGTTCCAATGCGACGCTTGAGGGTTCAACGCGCAATCGGGAACCTGAGAAAAAGCCAGACATTCGGTGGCAAAACGCACGTTTGCGCGGCGCGCGTCCTCCAGCGGGCGTTTGTAAGCCCCGACGCCGTAGTAATGGGTGATGCCTTCATCGGTTACAAAGGGGAGGGAGCCCCCGCTCGGAGAATTTGGAACATATATCGTGTCGGGTCTTTGATGGGCTCCAGCGGCCTTTAAAAGCGTTTCTGTGAGCACTTGAGGCCATGTTGCTGCCGAAGTTCCCATCATCGCGGCCTGCTGGTACATTTCGCTGCCGCCGCAAAGCACGGCAAGCGCGGGGCAGCCTTGCGTCATTTGCAAAAAATCATCGGCTTCACGGGCAGCCGAAGCCGCAAAATCCGGGTTTGTCGTCGGATAGTCAAAGTTGGCGAACATAAAGTCTTGCCACACCATGAGTCCCAATTCCGCGCAAAGATCGTAGAAAGCCCGGGTTTCGTAAACTCCGGTGCCGCTCATACGCAGCATGTTGAAATTTGCAGCGCGTGCGATCTGCAAAAACGGCGCGTAGGCTTCACGTGTGCCGGAAAGGTTGAGGATGTCGGCGTTGGTCCAGACCGCACCGCGGCAGAAAACCTTTATTCCATTGCAAAAAAGCGCGAAATCCGTGCCATCATCGCCCCGATCAAGTAAAATCTGGCGGAAGCCGGTGTTTCCGAGGTCAATCCTCTGACCCTCGGCTTCTATCCAGACGGGATAGAGCTCTGGCTTTCCGTGTGTGTGCGGCCACCATTTGCGCACGTTTTCGATGTCAATTATTGCAGAAAAGCTGCGGCCGTTAGCCCTCATTGCAATCGAATGTTGGCCGCAATGCAGCTCAACCCGTGCCGCGCCATCAAGGTAAAAATCGACGTGAAGCCTACCATCGTCGCCGTGAAGTTCAGCCTGAATGCGCAGATTGTGCGGGCTCAACGAAGGACATTTTACCAGAAGTATCGGCCGCCACGGTCCAACAGGCTCAATATTGGGACACCAACCCGGCATGTGTCCCAGCAGAGTGGTCCGGACATGCCGAAGAGCCTGATTTGAAACCAATTGCGTGCGCCAGCGTGCCCGCGGTTTTGTTTGCGTCAGGGCCTGAGTTAGAGCGCGAAAGCGTATGGAAAGCTCGTGATGACCTTCTAAAACGATTTTCACGATATGCCGATGAAACATATTGTCCGAAGTCAGGATCAAGTGGGCATCGAGATAGGTATCGGCGTGGGTCGCGAGGCCATCGAGATGAAGCTCGTATTCGCCGTGCCCATTGAGGTCGCACTGATACCAGAAATCTTGCATCTGCAACGCTTCGGGCGCGAATGGATCGAACTTTCCGGCGTCGTTAAGCGCGCCAGCAACTGTGCCGGGAACTTTTGCCGGAAGCCAGTCCACGTCCGCCAGCTGGTTTGGCAACTGCAAGTTGTCTGCATCCGCAGCAGCCAAGCGCCAAC
>JANXSV010000139.1 GCA_025356505.1 Methylovirgula sp. | reverse complement strand
GGCCGCACCGACGTCATGGTGTCTGAAATCTGTCTCGGAACCATGACTTGGGGCCAGCAAAACACCGAGGCTGAGGGCTTTGAGCAGATGGATTACGCGATTGAGCGCGGCATCAACTTTTTCGATACGGCTGAGCTATATTCCATTCCGCCCAAGCGCGAGACGCAGGGCTCGACAGAGCGGATCATCGGCAATTGGCTCAAGCAGCGCAATAACCGCGAAAAAATCGTTCTGGCCTCGAAGGTGGCTGGCCGCTCCACCATGGACTGGATGCGCGGACGCCCGAGTCAACTGAATAAGCAGGACATGACCGAGGCGCTCGAAGGCTCTTTGAAGCGGTTGCAAACGGATTATCTGGATTTGTATCAATTGCATTGGCCGGACCGCGCTGTGCCGTTGTTTGGCGGCGAAGGCAATACCTACAAGCATCGCCAGCACGATGAAAATTCGATCGAAAGCATTGTCGAAGTGTTGAATTCTTTCGTCAAGGCCGGTAAAATCCGGCATTTCGGGCTGTCCAACGAGACATCCTGGGGGACGATGAAATTCATCCAGGCGGCCGAAACCGGTAAAGGCGACCGGGTGGTGTCTATCCAGAACGCATATAATCTCGTCAACCGCACGTTTGAAACAGGTTTGGCGGAAATTGCCATGCGCGAACACGTTGGCTTGCTGGCCTATTCGCCCTTGGCGCAGGGGTATCTCAGCGGCAAATATCTCAACGGTGCCCGCCCGGCGGGCGCGCGCAGCACCTTGTTTGACCGCGGGCAACGTTATGAACGGCCCGGCACTGAAGAGGCCATCGTGAAATATATCGCGTTGGCGAAAGAGCTCGGCCTCGATACCAATCAAATGGCGTTGGCCTATGTGACCACACGGGAATTTGTTACGTCCAATATCATTGGCGCAACGACGATGGCGCAGCTCAAGGTCAATATTGATTCGATAAATGTAAAGATCAGCCGTGAGCTGGAACATCGTATCAACGAAATTCATCAGGTGCATAACAGCCCGGCGCCATAGGTTTTTTGCTGCTGCGGTGCAAAAAGAGCGGGAAAAGCCTGCGTCAAAATCTGGTCATTTGCGCATGTTGAGGTTAGCTTGAAATGATTCGGGGCCGGGCTTGGGTTCGGCTCCCTGTACCAACGGGAGGCCACTATGCCGCGCCTGTTTACCGCACTGGAAATTCCCGTCGCTTTGGCGGATGAGCTGGCGCTGTTTCGCGGCGGGCTTTCGGGGGGGCGGTGGATCGATCCTGAAAATTACCACATCACTTTGCGCTTCATCGGCGATACTGACCGGCACATGGCGCGGGATATTTCGCTTAGCCTGGCTCAGATCAAGCGTTCCGCTTTCACCGTGACATTGGCCGGTCTGGATTATTTCGGCGGTGATCGTCCCCATGCAATCGTCGCCAAGGCTCATTCCGCTTCGCCGCTGCTGGAGCTGCAGGCGGAGCAGGAGCGGCTTTTGCGCCGTATCGGATTGGCACCGGAGCCGCGCAAGTTCACGCCGCATGTCACATTGGCGCGCCTGCGTCACACGCCGCCCATTGCGGTGGCGGATTATCTCGGCAATCGCGGATTTTTGTCACGCCGGTTTGATGCCGCGCGCTTTGTGCTGTTTTCATCGCGCGATTCTGTGGGCGGCGGGCCCTATCAGATTGAAGCGGCCTATCCATTGATGTGAACCCTGCCTATGCTGGTGCCTGTCAGTCTGGGGCGTCACATGAGCTTTGTTCCGAATTTTCCGGTTTTGTTGGGTTTCACGGCCGCCTGCGTCCTGCTGGCACTGACGCCGGGGCCGGACATGACGCTGTTTTTGAGCCGCACCATATCTGGCGGGCGCTGGCTGGGCCTGGCGGCGCTGCTGGGGGCCTCGGCAGGGCTGATCGTGCAGAGCCTGCTGGCGGCGTTGGGGATTTCGGCGCTGCTGGCGGCATCCTACACGGCGTTCACCGTGCTGAAAGTTGTCGGCGTTATCTATCTGCTTTATCTGGCTTATCAAGCCATCCGGCATGGGTCAGCCCTAGCCCTGAGTGAAGCCAAGGGCGTGAAAATCAATTATTTTGCCACTTTTCTCACCGGGGTCGGCATCAATCTGACCAATCCGAAGGTGTTGTTGTTTTTTCTGACCTTTTTGCCGCAGTTCGTTGAGGCGAATGATGCGCAGGCCAGCGGCAAGCTGCTGTTTCTCGGATTGTATTTTCTTATGCTCGGGACGGCGCTGAACCTGCTGGTATGGGTTCTCGCGACGCGTTTCATCGGTGCCTTGCGCTCAAATCCTAAGGCGCTGGGCTATTTTGATTATGGCTTTGCCGCGCTGATGAGCGCTTTCGCGCTGAAGCTGATTACGGCGCAGGGGCGCTAGGCTAATCCTCGCCCGCCACAAGGCTGGTTTCCAGCATCATGCGGGCTCTGGCGCGCATTTTTTCGGTTTCGGATTTCAGCTGTCCGCAGGCGGCCAAGATATCGCGGCCGCGCGGGGTGCGCACGGGGCTGGCGTAGCCAGCGTTGAACACCACTTCCGAGAATTTCTCGATCTGCTCCCAATCCGAACATTCATAGTTGGAACCCGGCCATGGGTTAAAGGGGATGAGGTTGATCTTGGCCGGAATTCCCTTGAGCAGGCGCACCAGTTCTTTTGCATCCTGAAGGCTGTCGTTGATGCCCTTGAGCATGACATATTCAAAGGTGATACGGCGGGCATTGCTGGCGCCGGGGTAGTTTTTGCAGGCCTGTAACAGCTCGTGAATCGGATATTTCTTGTTCAAGGGCACAAGCACATCGCGCAGATCGTTGCGGGTGGCGTGGAGCGAAATGGCCAGCATCGTGCCGCATTCGTTGCCCAGCGCCTCGATTTCCGGAACCACGCCGGAGGTCGAGACGGTTATCCGCCGCTTTGACAGAGATAAGCCTTCGCCATCGGTCAGAACCGAAACCGAATCGCGCACCTGGTCGAAATTATACAGCGGCTCGCCCATGCCCATGTACACAACATTGGACACGGCGCGCACGCCTTCTCCAGAGGGCAACAAGCCATCATCGGGCGGAGTCAGCCCGGGAAAATCGCCAATGCGGTCGCGCGCCACCATCACCTGCTGGACAATTTCCTGTGCAGTGAGGTTGCGGACCAGGCGCTGCGTCCCGGTATGGCAGAAAGTGCAGGTGAGTGTGCACCCCACCTGAGAGGAGACACAGAGCGTGCCGCGGTCGCTTTCAGGAATATAGACACATTCGATTTCGGCACCCTTGTCGAATTTGCCTGTCGAGGGCATTTTCATCAGCCACTTGCGGGTGCCGTCTTCCGAAATTTGTTCGGTGACAACCTGCGGGCGTGACAGGCTGTAATGCTGTGCCAAAAGCGCGCGCATGGGCTTTGCCACATTGAGCATGGCGTCAAAACGCTGCACGCCTTGATAATATATCCAGTGCCAGAGCTGGCCGACGCGCATTTTGATTTCTCTGGGCTGAAC
>JANXSV010000097.1 GCA_025356505.1 Methylovirgula sp. | reverse complement strand
AACCTTGATGTTCCGCGCTTTCATGCGCTCGAGTATCTTGGTCAACGCCGCCCGGGTCACAGCGGGATCCAGCCCGCGCAACATGTCATTGGCTCCAAGCTCCAAGATGACAAATTGTGTGCCCTCCGGCACCGACCAATCCATGCGCTCCACACCGTCGCTGGCGGTGTCGCCGGAGACACCGGAGTTTGTCACCACAACATCATAGCCGCGGTTTTTGAGCGCTGCCTGAAGCTTGGAAGGGAACGCATCGGCTTGCGGCAGCATATATCCCGCTGAGAGCGAGTCGCCAAATGCCACCACTTGCAGCGGAGCAGCAACGGCCAGGCACGGCACCAGTGCTGCCCCGCAGGCTAAAATTCCGCGTAAAAGCCATTGGCGGAAGCGGCTGGAATGCCCATATGGAGTTTTCATAATACACGCAAGGTTTGAAGTGATTTCTCCTCATATGGCTATCGAGCTTGCCAATGTCCAGTTGACGTTGGGCAGCGGCGCATCTCGCGTACAAATTTTAAACGACATTTCACTGGCCATCACGGCGGGCGAAGCGGTCGCCCTCACCGGGCCTTCCGGCTCAGGCAAGTCGACGCTGCTTATGGTGCTGGCCGGGCTCGAACGCGCCGACACGGGCGAGGTTGCGCTCAACGGCACCCGTATTGATGCGATGTCTGAAGATAATCTGGCGCGCTTTCGCGGTGCCAATGTCGGGATCGTCTTTCAGAGCTTTCACCTGCTGCCCACCATGACTGCGCTCGAAAATGTTGCGATTCCTCTGGAACTCGCCGGCGACAAAAATGCCAAGGCGCGGGCGACCGCAGAACTGATCAACGTCGGCTTGAGCGACAGGCTGCATCACTATCCGGCGCAGCTTTCGGGCGGTGAACAGCAGCGTGTGGCTCTGGCGCGCGCGCTGGCACCCAACCCGTCGATTTTGGTGGCGGATGAGCCAACCGGAAATCTGGACCAGATAACCGGAAACAGCATCATTGACCTCATGTTTTCTCTTAAAAAGCAGCGTGGAGCCACATTGATTCTGGTGACGCATGACGCAAATCTGGCCGCGCTCTGTGACCGGCAGATAAAATTGCGCTCAGGCCGGATCGAAGCGAAGGATGGTGAGATTGCAAAATCAGAGCAACGTCACGCGCAGGGTGCGCAGTGAGCGGCCTGCTATACGATATCAGCCTTGCTCTGAAAGACGTCCGCGGCACGTTACGGCATTTCGGCATTTTTCTTGGATGCATCACCCTTGGTGTTTTTGCCATTTCCGGCGTGAACGCGCTGGCTAACAGCCTGACACAGGGCCTTGGCGATCAATCCCGCACCATTCTTGGCGGCGACGTCAGCTATTCCTTCATTCACAGGCAGGCCAATCCCGACGAATTGGCGTTTTTTCATGGCTCGGGCACAGTTGATAGCGCCGCAACGCTGCGCGCTATGGCGCGCACCTCAACCGGAGATCCGGCGCTTGTCGAACTCAAGGCGGTTGAGCCGGTTTACCCGCCCGTTGGCGCGCTGAAACTTCAGCCCGATCTCACGCTGTCCGCCGCACTCGATGTTACCGAAGGCACATATGGCCTCGCTGTTGATCCCGCATTGCTTGCCCGCCTTGATGTCAGGATTGGTGACCAGCTGAAAATTGGCGACCTTACGGCAACCATTCGCGCCGTGATTGCCACAGAGCCGGATCAACTTGGCGGCGGGCTCGGGCTTGGGCCGCGCGTCATGATGTTGCAGGCGGCGCTCGCGCAGACGAATTTGCTCCAGCCCGGCGCGCTGATACGCTGGACCTATCGCGTTGCTCTGGCAAATGCCGCCGCCGTGCCCGATGCCGCCATCGACGCGGCCAATAAGGCTTTTCCAGAGGCCGGATGGCAGACGCGCAGCCGCCTGAGCGTGTCACCGGACTTTGAAAAAAACATCGTGCGCTTTGCCGATTTTTTGACTCTCGTCGGCCTGACAGCGCTGCTTGTGGGCGGCGTCGGCGTGGCCAGTGCCGTGCGTGCCTTTGTTGAACGCAAGCGCGGGCATATCGCAATATTAAAAGCCGTCGGCGCTTCGGGCAGCCGGGTTTTCACGATCATGCTGGTTGAAATTCTGACTGTTGCCACGCTCGGGATCATCATCGGTCTGGTATCGGGAGCGGCGCTCCCCTTCATTTTGGCGGGGACGCTTCGCTCTGTGATTCCGTTCCCCTTTGAGCCTGGCGTCGGCCTGCCCGGTCTGGGCCTTGGCGCGCTTTTTGGCTACGGGACGGCCTTGATTTTTTCAATTCCGCAATTGGGCCGCGCCCGCGATGTGCCCGTATCCGCACTGTTTCGCGATGCTTTCGAGACTGATAACATCATCGCGCGCCGAGGCTATCTTGCGGCAACAGGCGCGCTGGCGGTTGCACTATTCGCCTTGGCAGTCCTGGGGTCGGAAAATCACAAATTGGCGGCTTACTATCTTGTCGGCAGCCTCATCGTTTTGGCTGCGCTGCGTGCTTTAGCTGCTGGCATCATGGCGCTGGCGCGCCGCTTACCCGCTTTTGGCCCGTTGCCGCTGAAATTGGCCATCCGCAATATCTACGCCCCGCGCGCGCTTACCCCCGCGCTCACCCTCGCCATCGGCCTCGGCTTGACCCTGCTGATCACCATTGCTCTGGTGGACGTCAACCTGAGGCAAAATCTGGCGCAAGGTCAGGCAGGCAAAACGCCGAGCTTCTTCTTTCTGGACATTCGCGGTGCTGAAAGTGCCGGGTTTGGTGAC
>JANXSV010000031.1 GCA_025356505.1 Methylovirgula sp. | reverse complement strand
CGCGCCATCGAATCGCGCGGATCGTCCATCGTGTCGCATCTGGCGCAAAAACAGGGCGAACTCACCAGCGCCATCGACGTCTCAAGCGCGTCTTTGCGCGACAACATCGACAACCATGCCGCAGTTGCCGTCGCCTCTGTTACGCAAGCTCAGGACAGGCTGCGTGATGAACTCGCAAGCCTGATCGAGGAAATTGCCCGGCGTAACACCTCGCTCGACACCATTGCCGACCAGACCGGCAAGAACCTGCATCTGATCGAGACAAACCTTGGCCAACGTATCGCCGAATTTGACACCGCGCTGACGGCAATTAATGCCCAGGTCGCAAGCCTCAGCCAGACTTCGGCTTCAACGCTCGCCGAGGCCGACCAGCTTGCGGCTCGGCTCGATACGCACGGTCGTAGCCTTGCCCAGACCTCACACGAGCTTCGTCGCTCCCAGGCGGAAGTGGACGCCAGCCTTTCAGACCGTGTCGGCAGCCTGGAAAATCTGCTCACCCGCGTCAGTGAAAAAAGCGATGATCTGGACAGCGTCATGCGCGCTTTCGCCAGCATGATCGACGAATCCTTTACCTCGGCAGAGGTCCGCGCCCGCGAGATCGGCACATTCCTCGCCGAAAGCACGCAAGGCTCGAAGGACGCAATCGGCCAGCATTTCGAGGCCGTGCGTTCCAGCACAGCAAAAGAGCGCGAACGTACCGCCGCCGCACTTCGCGCCGCCTACGATCAGGCGCGCGGCGAAATGGAAGAAATTTTCTCCGGCACTGCGGAACGCTTCAAAGGCTCGACTGAAGAGCTGCTGGCGATGTCAAATGCCATTCGCCGCGAACTTGATGCCACGCGTCAGGAACTGCGCCGCAGTGCCTCCGAATTGCCGCAGGAGACCGCCGCGCAAGCTGCTACCCTGCGCCGTGTCGTCGCCGATCAGATCAGTGCGCTCAATGAATTGACCGATGTTGTCAATCGCTCCGGCCGCTCGCTTGATTATGCCGAGCCACAAGCCACCCGCCCTGCTGAGCCTGCGCGTCCAAGCGAGCCTGCGCCGCGCGCTGCAGAACCGCGCCGCTATGTTGAACCGGCCCCCCTCGCCGTGCGCGAGGATTTCCTGCGTCCGCGGCCACCAACTCCTCCGGTGCCCGCCACCAGACCGGCGGCAAATCTGCCGGGCACGAGCGAGCGTGGCCCGGGCTGGCTATCAGAAGTGCTCAACCGCGCTTCACGCGATGACAAGCAGGATGCGCGCGCCCCCGCGCCTGCGCCCCGCCCTGCAGCGTCCACATCGCTCGATACAATATCGCTCGATATCGCCCGCATGATCGATCATGGTGCCGCTGTCGATCTGTGGGATCGGTATCGTAATGGCGATCGCAATGTCTTTGGCCGCCATCTCTATACCGCGCAGGGACAGAAAACATTCGACGAAATCCGCCGCCGCTATCGTGGTGATACCGAGTTCCGCGACACAGTAAACCGCTACATCTCGGAATTTGAGCGCCTGCTCGGCGAGGTCAATCGCGATGATCGTGATGGTAGCCTGACCCGCACATATCTCACATCTGACACCGGCAAAGTCTACACCATGCTGGCGCATGCAGCAGGCAGGTTCGACTAGACCCGCAGTAATAAAGAACCCCAGAATCATAAAAGCCCGGCATAGTCCCGGGCTTTTTTTGTTTTGTGCGGTGATTGCTTAGATACCGCTGCCAACCCAGCCGATAATCTGCCGCATAACCAGTGCCAAAGCCGCATCAAGCCCAGCGACGACCGCCTTGCCATCGGAAGATCCCTGCGCGGCGCGGGCGCTAAACACCTGCGCTTTAACGATCTTGCCATTCCGGTCGTTGATAAGCTTGACGCTCAAAGCCACAACCACTTCGCCCGTGGCGGCACTATATTCAAAAGAACGTATCTCTGTTTCAAGATGCGCATCCGACGTCGCCCGCTCATTGGAGCTGACCACCGAGCGCAGCACATGGCTGTTCTCGAAGCTCTGCACCAGACGCGATTGCACCAACGTAGGCAGACGTTCGGCCCATTGTACGCCGGGCAGATAGGCCAGCGCATTGCCATCGGCGCGCACCAGAACCCGTTCAGAATCGAGTGCCTGCGCGGCAAGCGGCGGCGAAATAGCCAACAAACCGCGCGGTGCCCGCGCCGATTGCTGAGGGCCTAGCGCGCTGAGGTCATAGGCGGTGAGAGTCGAGCCCCCGCATCCGGCCAAACTCAGTGCCAGCAGCGACATCGCCAAACTTTTGTGCCATACCATACTCAATTTCCCTTGTAATCCGGTAAGGCGGGCTTGGCCCCAAACAGGAATTGTTGCGGATTAACCTGCAAAGAGCGCAGCGAACGATTGACTTCATTGATGGATTTGCGCGCATCTCCGGTCAGCGCCTCCAAATCGCGCAGGCCCGGGCCGGTAAAGCGGTTTATCCCCGCCGCCATTTCTGCTGTGCGCTTGTCAAGATTATCCGCCAGCTTGCGGATGGACGCCGCAGCCTCGGATACATTTTCAAACACGCCCTTCTTCTCGGCTGAACTCAGAAACCCGTCGACACCGCCCAAAACGCCGTCCAGCTTATCGGCTGTTGTGTTCAACTTGGCTGTCAGCTCTTGCGCATTTTTCATGATGGCATCAATCGAGCCTTTATTGCCGCTCAGGCCAGCCGTGAAGCTATCCACATTTGCCATGATGCGATTGATCTTGTCAGCATCGACAGATTTGACGATGCTTTCAATATCCGTTGTCACTGCGCTCAGCTTTGTTGAGAGCGTGCCAAGCGTCGGCCCCATATCGCCTGCGCCCTTGAGGAAACTGTCCAGTCCGGCCTTATTATCCGCCAAAGTCTGGGAAAATCCCTCGACATTCTTCAGCGTCGCCTGCACCGACGCCTGATTGTCGCTCAGCAACTTATCGGCATTAGTGACAATGCTCCGCACCTTCTGCGCATCAACCGCCTTGACCAGACCATCGATATCGGTGGAGAGCGTGCCAAGCTTGGTCGATAGCGGCCCTATGGTCGCGCCTAAATCGCCAACACCTTTCAAGAAACTGTTGACCCCGTCCTTATTGTCCGACAACGCCTGCGTGAATGTCTCGACGTTTTTGACACTTGCCTGAATCGAACCGGAACTGTCGCCCAAGATCTTATCAGCCTTCGCCAGCACAGAATCCGCCTTGGTCGAGAGGTTCTGCACGGACTCGAGCAGGTTCTGCAAATCCGAACGCTCCGCGTAAATCACCGGAGGGTGCCCGTCCGCCGGGGATATAATCGCAGGCGCGGTGGCGCTGCCGCCCGTCAGTGCGATCGAAGCGACGCCGGTGAGCCCGGCAAATTCCAGTCTCGCCTTGGTATCGGTCTTGATGGGTGTGCGCTCGTTGATCGACACAAGCGCGGCCACGCGGCTTGGATCCTCGCGCATTAGGTCAATCTGCTGCACATCGCCCACATGCAGACCGTTAAACAACACCTGACTGCCGCGCGAAAGGCCGGACACGGACCCGGTAAATATGATCTCATAGGTCTTGAGCCCGACATTTTTCGAGCCGCCGGAAAACCATAAGACGAAGAAAAACGCAGCCGCGATCATCGCGAGCGTAAAAGCCCCTATCAGCGCGTAGTTGGCGCGGGTTTCCATTGCTTATCGCCTTAATGAGTCGCGCTTTTTTGCGTTCCCGCAACAGCCCGCGCTCTTTTACCGTGGAAATAGGATTGAAGCCAAGCGTCGTCTGAAGCTTCGAGTTCAGACAACGGCCCTACTTCGATAATTTTGCCCTTGCCCAAAGCCGCCACCCGGTCGCAGGCCGTGTAGAGACTATCAAGATCATGCGTCACCATAAAAATCGTCAGGCCCAGCGTTTTCTTCAGCGTCACGATCAGATCATCGAATTCGCCCGCGCCAATCGGGTCAAGCCCGGATGTCGGCTCATCCAGGAACAAAATATCCGGATCGAGAGATAAAGCCCGTGCCAGTGCCGCACGTTTGATCATGCCGCCGGAAAGCTCCGAGGGATATTTGTCCGCTGCGTCAGCGGGCAGGCCGACAAGTTCGAGCTTAAGATATGCCAATTCGTCCATCAGCGTTTGACTTATGCCCAGATATTCACGCATCGGCAGCTGGATGTTTTGTTTGACCGTGAGTGCGGAAAACAGCGCACCCTGTTGAAACAAAACTCCGAAATGGCGTTCAAGCTGGCTCAAATGTGCCGCGGAAAGGTCGCCGAGGCGTTGCCCAAGCACATCAATCATGCCTTCCCGCACAGGCACAAGACCCAAGATTGCCCGCGTCAACACCGATTTTCCGCTTCCTGATGGTCCGATAAAACCCAAAATTTCGCCCCGCATCACATCAAGGCTTAAGTGATCGAGAATGATTTTGGTTCCGAAACCCACAACCAAATCCTTGACGCTGATAATCACCTTGGTTTGCGTATCGAGCTGCAATTTTTCCTGTTTTGTCATCGCGCTGCTCTAGTAGGAAATTGCGGCGAAAAATATAGCGAACAAACCGTCCACCACAATCACCATGAAGATCGACTTCACCACAGAATTGGTCACCTGTTGCCCGAGGCTTTCCGCCGATCCGCCAACGGCAAAGCCTTCCACGCAGGCGTTAAGTCCGATTACCAGTGCCATGAACGGCGCTTTGATGAGCCCGACGGCAAAAGTGTTGAGCGCAATCGCCGACTGGAGTCGCGTGAGGTAGATCTCGGGGCTGATATTTCCATAGACCAACCCGGTGAAAAGTCCGCCCAGCAGCGCGGTCATATCTCCCAGAAATGTCAGAAGCGGCAGGCTGATAATCAGCGCCAAAACCCTTGGAACGATAAGGATGCGCATCGGGTCAAGGCCCATAACCCGCAAAGCATCGATCTCTTCACGCATCTTCATCGAGCCGATTTCAGCCGTGATCGCCGAGCCGGACCGGCCCGCGATCATGATTGATGTCAGCAATACAGAAAGCTCGCGCAACACCAGAATGCCGATCAAATCGACAGAAAACTGAGCCGCGCCGAACTTCTGCAACTGGAACAGGCTCTGTTGCGAGACAATACATCCCACCAGAAAATTGATAAGCCCGACGATCGGCACCGAACGGAACGCGATGCGCTCCAGCTGAAACACCAAAGATGTAATCCGGAATTGTCCCGGATGCGCGAAAACGCCGCCCAAGGCAACGATGAGTTCACCCAGAAACGCCACCCCCGCAACGAAATCGCGCCCTGCAATAACAACACTCATGCCGACATCGGACAAAAAGCCGACCAACGGCGACATAGGTTTAACCGATGATGTTGCGAATTCGCGGAACTGCGATTCTTTCAGCAGCGTCGCTTTAGCGTCACTAAGGCCGTCATACGTGACTTTGGCTCCTGCCGCCTCCATCTGGACGCGCGCCCGGTCGATGACCCACGCGCCTGCCGTATCC
>JANXSV010000008.1 GCA_025356505.1 Methylovirgula sp. | reverse complement strand
CTGAGCCGCAAACCTACATGGTCAGCGGGTTTGATTCACGTCTGGGGCAGGTGCTCAACAATCTTATCGACAATGCGCGTTCGTTTTCGCCCGCGGGCGGGAGCGTCCGCGTTGGTCTGCGTCATCTGGGGCGCATGATCGAACTTGATGTCGATGATGATGGGCCCGGCATACCCAGCGACGCGTTTGAACGTATTTTTGAACGCTTTTACACAGATCGTCCGGAGGAGCAGGGTTTTGGGCAAAATTCCGGACTTGGCCTCTCTATCTCGCGGCAGATAGTGCAGGCCCATGCGGGCCAGATTTATGCCCAAAACCGGGTGGAACGACGCGCGACCGGCGCGGATGAAATCCTGGGTGCACGCTTTGTCGTGCAATTGCCCTGCTGGGATGTTTAGGCCTTGGTACGCTATGTTCACGCCAATGCGCTGGTGTTCGACGGTAAAGGTATTTTCATCCGGGGGGCATCGAAGAGCGGTAAGAGCAGCTTGACGCTGGCTTTGATTGCCGCGGCAGAGCGCTCCGGTGTTAGGGCCAGCCTTGTCGGGGATGATCGTATTGGCTTGCGGGCTGAGCAAGGCGACGTTTTTGCGTCGCCACATCCGCGCATAGCAGGGATGATCGAGGTGCGCGGGGCGGGCATCCAGCACCGGCCATTCATCAAAGACGTGCAGATTTTACTGGTTGTGGACCTCGTTGAAAGCTTTGCGACACCGGGAAAAAGCTATGATGACGCGGGTTTTGTGACGTTAGAGGGCGTTGAATTGCGACACTTACGCCTATCAGCCCGGCATGACAGCGAAAAGATGTTGCAGTGCATTACACGAGTTCTTAAGTAAACTGTTGCAGAAGCGCAGTGGTAATGGATATTGTGCTTGCGAAAAACAGGGTTCGGCACAAGATAGATTTCTTGGACGATTTTTAGGGCTCGCGGAGTTTCCGGGCCACTCAGTAATGTTGGGTTGAATGATTGGAATGGTGTTGGTGACACATGGACACCTTGCGGACGAGTTCCGCGCGGCGTTGGAACATGTGGTCGGGCCGCAAAATCAGATCGCGACGGTTTGTATCGGCGCGGAAGATGATATGGAACAGCGGCGTCGTGACATTGTCCTTGCGCTAAACCATGTCCAAACCGGCGAGGGTGTTGTTTTGCTGACCGATATGTTCGGCGGCACGCCTTCCAATCTGGCTATATCAGTGATGCATTCCGGCAAGGTGGAGGTTTTGGCGGGCGTGAACCTGCCGATGCTCATCAAGTTGGCGTCGGTTCGAGAAACGGCCAATCTTTCCAAAGCGGTCTTGTGCGCGCAGGATGCCGGCCGCAAATACATCAATGTCGCCAGTCATGTGCTTGGGGTCGCAAAATGAGAGACCCCGACGACAGCACGCCGCCGCCCGTGCCAGAAGGCGGGCTCCTGCGCGAGTTGACGATTATCAACCGCAAAGGGCTCCATGCCCGCGCCACAGCCAAATTTGTGAATTGTGTGGATCAGTTTGCCGCCGATGTCACCGTGACGCGCAGTGGTGAGACGGTTGGCGGCACATCTATCATGGGTATTTTGACGCTTGGTGCCGCCCAGGGCACAAGCATTTTTGTCACGACTGCCGGTGCGGATGCGCAACAGGCAATGGACGCGCTCACTGCGCTTGTGGCGGATAAGTTCGGCGAAGAAGAATAAAGCGTTCTTGCACCTCTCGAGTTGAGGCGTTCGCCGCGGTGCCAATTCTATTGGGCGCTGGCCTGTGCGGCAGAATTATCGCTCAGTGACAGCCAGATATTCGGGTTTTCCTGCGACTGCCGTTTGATGAAACCATATCCGGTCTCGCCGGGTGAGCGAATGTCATCGGTCAGGTTATCAAGGACAAGATCACCCTTTGTGGTTTTCACGGTGAGGATGGCGTGGCCGTTGCCTTGCAAATCCTTGACCACAGTCATCAAGAGAGCTTGGCGCGGATAGCCCATATTCATAAGCAATTTGCGCTTGTAGAGAGCATAGATCTTGCAATCACCTTTGCCGTCGGTGGGATAATCCCAATGGTCAAGCACTGTGCCCCAGTGTTCGAGATTGCTGACGGGTTCGATGAAGGCGTTAACCTGCACATTGACCATGTCGAGGGCCCGGTAGGCTTTGGAACTTAAAGCAACTTCCGCGGCAGGGAGTTGGGCAACATCGCATTCCTCGGAATGGCGGCCGCAAAAATCGATCCAGCCATAGGGAACCGAAGTTGGGTTTCCGGCATTTAATCCGCCTGATTTCAAGGATTTAGCTTCAGCAGCAGACGAAAAAGCGAGAGCCGCAATGACCAAAGCAATGATATTAAATGCACGCAAAACCATAACTCACCCTTAAACGCCGGTGAGCTAAATACGCCGCCTCACCACACTTCTAAGGGTAACTCAGATCGCGGGAGGGTCAACACAGCATTAACGCTTTTTTAATGTGTCTTAAAGAATGGTTAACGGCTGTGGCTAAACAGCGGCGATTTAAAGGCCGCGCTGCATCTGCGGATTTACCTCGAATAGGGAGAGGGTGGATAGCTGAAAAAACCACGAGATCCGGCAGAATATCGGTGTCGTAAAGGGCAACCACATATTGAACCGACGCGATTTATGTTACAGTCTGGACATGACCAAACGGAATGAAACATGACCTACATTGATGCTGCCGCAATGCCTACGCGCAAGACCGGCGTTATTAAAATACACGGTCCGGAAGGCTTTGCGGCGATGCGTAAGGCCGGCAAGCTTACGGCAGAAGCGCTGGACGTGATGGCTGACGTGGTCAAGCCAGGGGTTACGACGGCGCAGATTGACAAAATAGCCTTTGAATTTGCCATGGACCATAAGGCCTATCCGGCAACTTTGGGCTATCGCGGCTTCCGGCACTCGGTGTGCACATCGATAAACCATGTCGTGTGTCACGGCATCCCGGATTCAAAGCCGCTGCGCGATGGCGATATCATCAATCTCGATATCACGCTGATCGTGGATGGTTGGCACGGCGATTCAAGCCGGATGTATCTGGTGGGGGAAGTGCCGCGGCGGGCCGCTCGATTGGTGGAAGTCACCTACGAGGCTTTGATGCTTGGCATTGCCGCTGTGAAGCCGGGCGCAACCACAGGCGATATCGGCGCGGCGATCCAGACCTTTGCCGAGGCCGAGAGATGCTCCGTGGTGCGGGATTTTTGCGGCCACGGTCTGGGGCAACTTTTTCATGACGAGCCGAACATCCTGCATTATGGCCGCAAAGGCGAGGGTGTGAAGCTGAAAGCCGGGATGATTTTCACGATTGAGCCGATGATAAATCTTGGTCGTCCGCAGGTTAAAATTCTGGGGGACGGGTGGACTGCGGTCACAAGAGATCGGTCTTTGTCGGCGCAGTTCGAGCATAGCGTTGGGGTGACCGAGACCGGGGTCGAGATATTTACGACCTCGCCAAAGGGGATGCATCAACCGCCTTATACGAACGCGAGCTGAGACATGAGCGCAAACAAACCTCCTGAGGCTGGCTTTTCCGAAGCGCCACATTACCTTGGCCATCGCCAGCGATTGCGGGATCGTTTTATCGAAAACGGAGCTGACTCCCTGCCGGATTATGAGTTGCTTGAATTGTTTTTGTTTCGCTCGGTGCCGCGCCGCGATACGAAGAAAATGGCGAAAGACCTTCTGCAGCGTTTCGGCTCGTTTGCCGAAGTGGTTGGCGCGCCAATCGAGCGGCTGACAGAAGTCTCCGGGATCGGTGACAGCGTGGCAGGCGATTTGAAGCTGATCGAGGCCGCCGTCAGGCGGTTCACCAAGCGGCGCATCTCGGAGCGCAAATCGCTTAGCTCGTGGAGCGATGTGCTTGAACATTGCCGCGCCTCCATGGCCTTCGAAGACCGCGAGTCTTT
>JANXSV010000444.1 GCA_025356505.1 Methylovirgula sp. | reverse complement strand
GTATGCCCGACCCGGCGATGAACCCGCGCCTGCGCGCTGCCATGATCGAGGCGCGCTACGAAAACATGCCGAAAGACAACATCGAGCGCGCCATCAAGAAGGCGGCGGCGTCAGATTTGGAAAACTTTGAGGAAATCCGTTACGAGGGTTATGCGCCCGGCGGCGTCGCCATCATCGTCGAGGCCCTCACCGACAACCGCAACCGGACAGGGGGCGAAGTGCGCTCCACCTTCTCGAAAAACGGCGGTGCCATGGCCGAAACCGGCGCGGTCGCCTTCATGTTCGATCATGTCGGCCAGATAGAATATCCCGCCAAGGTCGCCAGCGAAGATCAGATGCTGGAAGCCGCGCTTGATGCCGGCGCCGATGATGTGCAGAGCACGGAACATGGCCATACCATCATCACCACCATCGAGAGCCTGCGCGATGTGGGCAAGGCGCTGGAGGCCAAGTTTGGCGAACCGCTGAAGGCAAGCCTCGGCTGGCGGCCGCAGAACACCGTGAGTGTCGAGGACGAGCAGGGTGAAAAAATCCTGAAAATGATCGGCATTTTGGAAGAAAACGACGATGTGCAGAATGTTTTCGCCAATTTTGAACTGTCCGACGCGCTGGTGAAAAAGCTGGAGGGGTAGGCTCAGTCCAAGGAAATCCTAATGACCCCCACCCGCATCATTGGAATCGACCCCGGCCTGCGCAATATGGGCTGGGGGCTCATTGATGTTGAAGGCTCGCGGCTGATTTATGTCGCGTCAGGGTCCATCCATTCCGATGCCAAGCTCACCTTGGCGCAGCGCCTGCGCCAGTTGCATGATGGTTTGCAGGATGTGATAAGCGCTTTTTCTCCGCATGAGGCGGCGGTGGAGGAAACCTTCGTCAACACCGATCCGCAAGCAACCCTCAAACTGGGTCAGGCGCGCGGCATAGCGCTGCTGGTGCCCGCGCTGGCGGGTCTGGACGTGTGCGAATATGGGGCCAACAAAATCAAGAAAACCGTGGTTGGCGCGGGTCATGCTGATAAGACTCAGGTGCAGATGATGGTGAAAATGCTGCTGCCCAAGGCCGATTTTTCGAGCGCCGACGCTGCCGATGCGCTGGCCATTGCCATTTGCCATGCACAGCACAGGGGTGCAAACGCCCTTAAAAAGCAGCTGGCCGCAAAAAGCTGATCCGCCGCCGCTCTTGAGAACATACCAAGCGCTCTTGAGAACATACCAAGACTGGACCATGATGCGAATCATGGGGGCGGCGCATGATCGGCAAGTTAAAAGGTATCGTTGATAGTTTTGACGACGATCATCTGATTCTGGACGTCAACGGCGTCGGCTATGTGGTGTTTGCCTCCAGCCGCACCTTGCAGAAACTACCCCGCGTCGGCGAGGCCGCGAGCCTTGCCATCGAAACGCAGGTGCGCGAGGACGCAATCCGGCTTTTCGGGTTTATGACCGATGCCGAGCGCGATTGGTTCAGGCTCCTGCAAAGCGTGCAGGGCGTGGGCGCAAAAGTGGCGCTCGCCATCCAGAGCCTTTACGGCCCGGCGGAACTCACCACTGCCATCGCTATGCAGGATAAGGCCGCCGTGTCGCGCGCGTCTGGCGTGGGGCCGAAGCTTGCGGCCCGCATCGTCGCCGAACTCAAAGACAAAGCCCCGGCCTTTGGTACTGTAGACCCCGCCGCCATGCGGCTTGCGGGCGAAGACGAAGCCAAAACCGCGCCAAAACCGGTGCAGGATGCGATTTCGGCGCTGGTTAATCTCGGTTATGGCCGCCCGCAGGCCGCAATCGCCGTTTCCGCCGCGCTCGGCGCATTGGGCGCGGACGCAGAGACAAGCGCGTTAATCCGGCGCGGGTTGAGGGAGCTGGCAAATTGAGCGCGTTGCGAGTTACTTTCGACACAAATACATTAGAGAAAGTTACTCGTCCTGAAAGATATCCTAAGGATCCAAATCGAGACCTTTTTGATAAAGTGAATGCATGGATAATTGAGCAAAAACTGCTTGGTTTCTTTTCCGCGTCTGTGGCTACGCTTGAGGGAATTCAAAAAAGCGATCGCTCCGAAGTATATGGATCGAGCGTTCTAACTTCTAAAAAGGAACGTTTTGGTGATGTAACGACCATCAATTTAAAATTTGAAATGCCAAAAGCTAAATCTCTGCATCGCGAACAGGTGGCGCGCCTTGAAGCGGCTTTAGCATTGGGATTAAAAATACTCAGATGCCCACGAATTGGGATGCGGAATATCGAAGATATCGAAGATAAATTTCATTTCATTCCAAAAGATTCGGCCGCATTAGCTGAATACCTGAGTAGATTTGCAATTATCGGCCATGCTCTAGAGCAAAGAGGCGTGGGATTTGCTCTGGTCAAGAAATTGGCGGATATGTTTGCCCTTAGAGCCAAGGTATTGGAACCTTTTTATGTTTCTCTAGGGCGGGCTAAAGATATTCATGAGAGAAATGAAGTTTCACGGGCGATAGCTGAATGGTCTGATGCTGATTCTATTTCGGCTCATTACGCAGCGGGAAATGACTTTTTTTGTACTGGAGACTTTGGGAAAAGTTCGAACACAAGGTCCGTTCTTGACGCCGATAATCGGTTTTGGTTGTCTGACAATTTTGGCGTCAAGTTCGCAACAATTTCTCAACTGGGTCAAATGTTAGTCCAAGCATGACCTTGAATATTTCTTCTTCACCTTACGCCTCCCGCTGGCAAAACTCTGGTATTCTCTTTCTTACCTTTGGCCTGTTTGGGCCACTATTGGTGGAGGTAGCCTCTGCCATTGTTTACGGAGGGTTTAAAGCGCTGACATATCACCTTAAATCCGCGCTGTTTGATATCTTTGGCTTGCTGCGGGCCGCGCGCCCGACTGGACCCTCATGACCCCCAAACTCACCTCCCCTGAAAAACGCGAAGACGACATTGACCAGTCGATCCGTCCGCAAACCCTGTCCGATTTTACCGGTCAGGCAGCCTTGCGCGCCAATTTGAAGGTATTCATCGAGGCGGCGAAATCCCGTAAAGAGGCGCTGGATCATGTGCTGTTTGTCGGCCCGCCGGGCCTTGGTAAAACCACATTGGCGCAAATTGTGGCCCGCGAGCTGGGCGTCAATTTCCGCTCAACCTCCGGCCCGGTCATTGCCAAGGCGGGCGATCTGGCAGCGCAGCTCACCAATCTGGAAGAGCGCGATGTGCTATTCATTGACGAAATTCACCGGCTCAATCCGGCCGTCGAGGAAATTCTCTATCCGGCGATGGAGGATTTCCAGCTTGATCTGATTATCGGTGAGGGCCCTGCGGCG
>JANXSV010000409.1 GCA_025356505.1 Methylovirgula sp. | reverse complement strand
ATGTGATCGACCCCGGCTTCCACTGCCGCGCGCAAAACGGCGACAGCCTGCTCACGGTCTTTCGGCGGGCCAAAAACGCCCGGCCCCGCAAGTTGCATGGCCCCGTATCCGAGACGTTTCACGCGGCGGTCCCCAAGCTGGTAGGTCCCGGATTGTTCAATATTGGTCATGCGATTCTCCTTTATCGACCACATAGGAGCAAGTCGGGTTACGCTGGACGACGAACTTCGCGCAAATCTGCCTTGAACCGGCGCGCGTTCTCAACGTAATGCGCCGCAGCGCCCTTCAACCTTGCAGTTGCGGCAGCGTCCAGCGTTTTCACAGCCCGCGCTGGCGAACCCATGATAAGCGATCCCGGCTCAAAACTTTTGCCCTCTGTCACCAGCGCATGCGCCCCGACAAGGCAGCCGTCCGGGATATGTGCGCCGTTTAAAATCACTGCACCCATACCGATCAATACGCCGCTGCCTAACGTGCAGCCGTGCAGAATGACGCCGTGCCCAATGGTGCAATCTTCGCCGATGGCGAGCGGAAAGCCAATGTCCGTATGAAAAATGCAACCCTCTTGCACATTGCTGCGCGCGCCGATGCTGATTTTTTCGTTATCGCCGCGGATCGTAACGCCAAACCAAATACCGACATTTTCGCCGATTTCGACATTGCCGATCACATTGGCATCCGGCGCAATCCAATATCTGCCAGTATCCGGCAGCTTGGGTTGGACGGTTCCCAGCGCAAAAACCGGCATGAGCGTTACAAATCTTCCAGATCGAGATCAAGGATTGCCATCTGGAAGGTCCAGCTTTTCATTTTCGGGTCATCCGCAGAAATAACACCCAGAAAATCATCGCCGTTGTTCAGTTCAACCGAATCGAGCTTCTTGCCCCGTGCCACGAGTTTCAACGCCGGATTTTCGAAAAGCATCCGCAAATATTCCAGCAATGTCTCGCGCTGCACTGGCAGCCGGATATCAAAAGCGAAAGAGCGGTCGCCGTCTTCGTCGTCCACACTGAGCTTGCCCAGATTGCGCTCGCCAAGCTTGACCTGTCCCATCAACGGATTTTTAGGATCAGGCGTGACCAGAATGGCGGCATTACCAAACGCCTTGCGCAGAAATTTCTGCAAAAGTGGAAATTCAGAACTTTTCACGCCGCGCCCCTTAGAAAATTGTTCATCAGCCAAATCGAGTGGCGGGTGTTCTAGCGCGAGTGCGGAAGCTTGGCGAGAGGGAATTTAACCCCTACAGCTCCAGCTTATCCGCCAAAAGCTGATCCATGCTGCGGGCCGGTTCGGCGCAGCCAGCCGTGCCAACCACCTTGGCCGGTACGCCCGCCACAGTCGTATTCGGCGGAACCGCTTGCAATACAACTGAGCCGGACGCGACACGGGCGCAACGCCCTACCTCAATATTGCCCAACACTTTGGCACCGGAACCGATAAGCACACCACGCCGGATTTTCGGATGGCGATCGCCATCCTCTTTGCCAGTACCGCCCAGGGTCACGCCCTGTAAAATTGATACGTCATCTTCAATGACGCAGGTCTGACCGACGACAATGCCGGTGGCATGATCAAAAAACACGCCCTTACCGACACGCGCCGCCGGATTGATATCCACCTGGAACACTTCCGACGAACGACTTTGCAAATACAGGGCAAAGTCTTTGCGGCCCGCATTCCACAGCGAATGTGCCAGCCGGTGAGCCTGCAGGGAGTGAAACCCTTTGAAATAAAGGATAGGCTCTATCAGCCGGGTGCATGCCGGATCCCGATCGACAACAGCAATCAAATCTGCACGAAACGCCTCACCCACGCTCAGATCGCGCGCGATCAGTTCCGCATAAACCTGCCGGATAAGTTCGGCCGAAACATCCGCATGCGCGAGCCGCGCCGCCAAACGGTGCACCACGATGCTTTCCAGCGTGTCATGATTCAAAACACTCGCAAAAATGAATCCAGCCAACTCCGGCTCGCGCCGTATCAGCTCTTCGGCTTCCTGACGCACACGCGCTAAGAGCGGATCACTCTTTGCCAAAGCAACGACATTGCCCGAAACACCGCCAGCAAGGCTTGAATTCAAAATCTGCACCATTAAAAATCTCCGCGCCCTTTCATATAGCATGTCGGTGACAATTTTTCCATGCCACGGCATTTGCCTTGCTCGAATGGTGAATCGCGCTGGCTTATGCTAGCTAACACTGATGGCAGACCCTCATCATTCAATTTCACAGCGCTTGTATCCCGGCGTCCCGCTGGCGCTCGGGGCCGCGATATTGTTTGGCGCAACCGCGCCACTGTCCAAAATCATGCTGGCTTCGATAGAGCCGCAAATGTTGGCGGGCGTGCTTTATGCCGGCGCCGGAGTTGGCCTTGCAATCTTGCAACTTGTGCGCGGTGCATCCGGTCGCGTCTCAAGCGAAGCGCCGCTGCGGCGCGCAGACGTCCCCCTATTGGCCCTCATTATAGTGAGCGGCGGCATGCTCGGCCCGTTGTTGCTCATGTTGGGCTTAAACCACACCAGCGCCGCTTCCGGCTCCTTGCTCTTAAATCTCGAAGGCCTCGCAACCATGGCCATCGCCTGGCTGTTTTATCGTGAAAACGTCGATCGCAAACTGCTCGTTGGCGCAGCCGCCATTCTGCTCGGGGCTGTAGCTCTCTCGTGGCAGGGCCGTGGCCCGGTGCTCGATTTGGGCGCGCTCTTCATTGCTCTGGCCTGTCTGGCTTGGGGCATCGACAATAATCTCACGCGCAAACTCTCCGGCTCGGATCCGGTTCAGTTGGCCTTGGTCAAGGGCCTGGTGGCAGGCGCCGTCAATATTGCGATTGCTCTGATTCGAGGGGAAAACCTGCCCCCGCTCTCCGGCCTTGGCGCATCGGCCCTGATCGGTTTCTTCGGCATTGGCGCAAGTCTGGTGCTGTTCATTCTGGCCCTTCGCCATCTGGGCACGGCGCGCACTGGCGCATATTTCTCGCTCGCGCCCTTCATTGGCGCAGCCTTAGCCGTGGCTGTCTTGCACGAAAACCTAAGCCTGCAACTTCTGTTGGCAGGTGGCCTGATGGCCATCGGACTCTGGCTGCACCTGAGCGAAAATCACGCCCATGTCCACATGCATGAAACCCTCGCGCATGAACACAGCCATAGTCATGATGCTCACCATCAGCACGGCCATGATGGTCCGATAATCGAACCACACACCCATTGGCACACGCATGAGCCTATGCAGCACAGCCACGCCCACTACCCTGATCTACACCACCGCCATAGCCACGACTGAGCCCAGCCAAGCTGAATCACTCTGCGAGACGTCGCGCGTAAATCGCTGAATAAAAGTATGTTTCAGGCTTTAGGAAGGTTCGCCAAAAAGGTGAGCACTCCTGCGCGGTAGACCTTATCGCCAACAGCCATATTATGGTCCCGCTCCGGTATCGTCAGCAAAGTCGCGTGCGGCAAAACTTTGATCAGTTTCTCGCCATCGCCCGCCACCATATCGGTACTGCCAATCGCCACCAGCGTCGGCATTGTCAGATGCGCTGCGAGTTCCAAACTCATTTTCTGACGTGAGCCGCGGATACACGCGGCTAGAGCCAGAAGGTCGCTCTTGGTGCTTTCGGCAAATTTACGGAACATGCGCTGAGTCGGGTCGGTGAGGTCTTGCAGCGCTGGCGCTTCCATAGCCTCGGCGATGTGCAGCGATAATCCCCCGCCCTCAACGAGGTAATGCCCCAAGCCGCCCAAAATCAGACTTCTCACCCGCACAGGCGCAGCTGCGGCCATAAATGCGCCAATACGCGCGCCCATCGAGTATCCCATGACGTCAACGCTTTTCAGCCGCAGGTGATCGATCAACGCCAGAGCATCATCCGCCATTTTCAATGTCGCATAGGCGCCAGGCTCATGCGGTTTCGAACTTTGGCCATGCCCGCGATTGTCAATCGCAATCACCCGCCGCCCGGCCTCGGTGAGCGTCTTGACCCACAAAGTGTTGACCCAGTTCACTGCATGGTTCGAAGCGAAACCGTGAATGAGCAAAATCGGCTCATGCAAATCTTTCCCCGTTGCAGGCGCATCGAGGTAAAACAGGTGCTGCCCGCTGAATTCAAAAAATGGCATGGTGATTCCTTTGCCTTCGCACGCTTCAGTCTATACCGCAGCGCGGCGTTAGTGCCACATCTGCAGCGTCGGTCACCTTGCGATCAAATTTTTGAGAAGTCGCTGCAAAGCCAGAAAACTCGCGTATATTGGTGTCTGGCGATCGGCTCTTCCGGCAGACACTACGATAAAGGAACACTCTATGACAAATGCAGTGACAAAATCTAACGCGGAATGGAAAGCAGAACTCGACGACATGGCCTTCTGCGTACTGCGCGAGCACGCCACCGAACGTCCGGGCACGAGCCCTTTGCTGCATGAACACCGTAATGGCACCTTCGTCTGCAAGGCATGTTCGACACCGCTCTATCCTTCGGAAACCAAGTTTGAAAGCGGCTCAGGCTGGCCCAGCTTCTGGGATCCGCTGCCAAATGCAGTTGAAACCACAGTTGACCGCACCCTCGGCATGGTGCGCACGGAAGTGCATTGCGCCACCTGCAAAGGCCATCTCGGCCACGTTTTTGAAGATGGCCCGGCTCCGACGCGGCTGCGCTATTGCATGAACGGCGCAGCCATGAGATTTGTGCCTGCATAATTTGCGGCTTCAAAACCCCCTCCCCACCCCCTTTTCCAGTGCGGGAAGGGGCAGGCGAGAATGGGACCG
>JANXSV010000374.1 GCA_025356505.1 Methylovirgula sp. | reverse complement strand
TGACCTGCATGGCAATTTTGCCTGACATCACACCTGCGGTGACCTGGTTCCAGTCTTGTGGACCGGCAGGATCAGCATAGCCGCGGAGTTTGCCGAAAGTATCGACAGCCTTTTTCATATCAGCGCCGGTCATGGCCGCAGCGTCTTTCTTGGCGTATACGGCGTTGTAAAGGTCGTGTCCGCCCTGGCCAAGCAGAACCGCGTCAAACAAAATGCTCTCCTGCCAAGCCTGGCCGCCCTGACCAAACGGAGTCACCCCACCCATTGCCTTGATTTTTTCAAGTGCAGCGAGAACGTCGTCCCAAGTCTTTGGCGTGGTAACACCTGCTTTAGCTAACACAGCGGAGTTGAACCACAGCCAGTTCTGACCATGAATGTTCACCGGAACGGCATATACTTTGCCGTTGCGGCTCACAGCATCCATGAAAGCGGCAGGTACAACCTTGGCCCAGCCGTCGGCCTTCGCAACCGCGTCAATATCATTGACGTAGCCATTGGCGATGATTTCATCGAACTGTTTCGACGTGTTGAACTGCATGGCTGTCGGAGGCTTACCACCAACGATACGCGCGATACCTGCGGCGCGAGCCTGTTCACCACCGGCGATAGCAGTATCTACCCAGGTTCCACCAGCCTTGGTGAACTGGTCCGCAAATACCTTTACGGCAGCGGATTCACCGCCCGAGGTCCACCAATGAATAACTTCTGTTTTTGTTTCCGCGAGTGCTGCGGTGCTGCTCATAAGCAGAGCCAACGTGGCCAAGCGTAGTGTCTTAAATTTTGCCATCTGGGTCTTCCTCCGGTTGTAAACACGCTCCTCTTTTATCGGGAGCTATGTAATCGATTACATAGCAAGTCTATCACCGCTCTGAAACTTCCGCTAGACTCTGTTTGAAAATTTTCTTCCAATAGAATCACGACCGGTTCGGCGTGGTAATTCAACAAGTGAGATGCATTTTGAGTAAGTCTCCCGTGCGTTTGGTAAGGAAGCCCAAAGCCTCGGTTCGCCTCACGGATGTGGCGAAAATGGTTGGTGTTTCCACCGCGACAGTCTCACGCGCGCTGGCAAATCCGGAAAGTGTCAGCCCTGCGACCCGTAAAACCATTCTGGATGCTGTCCGCAAAGCTGGCTACACCCCGAATGTCGCTGCGCGTAACCTGCGGGTGCGGCATACCAAAATGGTTTTGGTTGTCGTATCGCAAATCAGCAATGTCGTTTTTGCAGGCGTACTGAGCGGCATTGACGAAGAACTCAATCTACACGGCTACGGCCTCATCATCGGCCACCTCGATAACAAGCCCGAGCGGGAGGATCATTTCATAAAAATGGCGCTGTCTGGCGCCGTGGACGGAGTATTGCTTCTGTCCTTGCGGCGTCTGCCTCAGGGCCACGGGCTGACTATGCTCGACGCGCGCCTGCCAATGGTCACCCTTAATGAAAAGCTCGAGGGCGCAAACTGCCCCGAGGTCACCGTCAATGATCGTCAGGCTGTCCAACAAATTGTCGAACATCTCTATGATCTGGGTCACCGCCGCTTTGCGCATATTGCCGGTCCTGACCATAATTACACCGGCCTTGCACGTCGAGCCGGATTTCTTGAAGCGCTGGGCCATCTTGGCCTTGATGCAGCACAGATGCCTATCTGGCAGGGACACTATTCATTCGAAGATGGCGGGGTCGTGGGCCCGCAATTTATGAAGCTCTTTCCAAGGCCAACGGCAGTTTTTGCCGCCAATGACGAAATGGCGATCGGCTTCATCAAATATATCCAGCATCATGGCTTGCGCGTGCCGCAGGATGTATCCGTCGTCGGTTTTGACGGCATCGCCTATGCGGATTATCTGAACCCCACGGTTACAAGTGTTGTTCAACCGTGCCGCGAAATCGGCCGCGCCGCCGCTTTGATGTTGGTAAAGCAATTGCGCGGCGAACCTGCCGCCGATGTCGAAATTAAAGCCGCCCTTAAAATTGGCGAAAGCAGCGGACCTGCAAGGGCCTAGCCGCCATCCGCCACGAAGCCGGCTGCAACAATAGCCGAACTGGCTGCGGCCTCGTCATTATCCGATGTGTCTCCGGATACGCCGACAGAACCTAGAATTTTCTTGTCCGCATCCCGGATCAAAACCCCGCCCGGAACAGGCACCATGCCGTAATTCACCAGTTCCCCGGCTGCGGCAATGAAATGCGGCCGCTCAACGGCCAGATGATGCAACCGCCGCGTTCCCATGCCCATGGCGACCGCGCCGGAAGCTTTACCAATCGCAATTTTCCAGCGGATGAGCGGGCAGCCATCCTCTGCCTGCAAGCCTAACATCGCTCCGCGCGCGTCGAAAACGGCGACAGCCATCGGGTTAAAGCCTTTCTGGCGGCAAATTTTGAGAATATCGCCGATAATCTTCTGGGCGGTGGCGGAATTTAACGTTGGTGCAGTCATAGCGTGGGCTTTCCTCAATGGTCATTGAGTTGTGCGTTCGCCGCCGCAAAAGGTCAAGCCCGACATGCATGTCGCCCGTCATCAAAAAGAGGGATGCGCCACCCGCCTAGCTTTTGAGGGGGGAAGCCAGGCCAATCGGCTTACACAAGCGAAATCGAATACGACTAGCGGGAAAACAGCGAAAGCGGGCTATTTCCGACATGCATTCCAAGACTCACGCTCAGGTTATTGGTGACCTGGTAGTCAAAGCCTGCGCCCACGCTGGTCGAAACTGCCATTTTTCCAGGGCCGCCGAACAGGCCGTTGATCGAATCTCCCGGGCCGGAATAGCTGCTAAAGCTATTACCCTTGGCAAACACTAAGCCCGTACTTACCCATGGATGCAACTTCCCCATTTCGTAGCCCAGCTTTACGTCTGTTGTGCCAAAATTATAGCCCTTTAGCGGCGAATTAGCGACGGAATAGGGGGCAAAGCCGGTCGAGGCACCGACGCCGATGGTGAAATTATTCTCAAGCTTCTTGTCATAAGCAACTGTGCCGGATCCGCCGATCAGCGGTTTTGAGCCTTTTCGAAACACCGTGAATATTGAAGATCCAACTGAAAGGCCGCTCCAGTAATTTGCCTCCGGGTTGCCGGCAAGGCTGGGCAATTGCGATGCGGGCTCCGCCGCAACCGAGCCACTCACAGCACTTATCAAGAGACAGGAGACAATAAAAATTTTCATGACACACCCTAGCAGATGTCACACGAAAACTCAAAACTATGGCGGGAAAGTGGCGGCTTGATCCGGCGCTTTGAGTAGGGGCAGGGGCTCGGACTTCTCCTCAGGGGGAGGTACAAATCTTGGAGGTTATAAATCATGGAAGTTACAAATAATGTTACGATTGACACGATCGCTTGCCACCGCGCCCTTTATACCGCCACGTAGGGGATAAGCCGCAATGCGAGACACGGCAACAATGAATTTTGTGAGCATTCAAATAGCGTTCCTAACCGCCATGTTCCAGACATCAGGGCTGCCTTGCGCCCAGGCCGGAGTGCGCGCCTCGTTTCTAAAAACGCTGAATCGTCGACAACCCTATCTGCAAGTAGATATTCATGGCAAACTTGGAAATGCCGCCTGCCCCAACCGGCTTGATCTCAAAACAGGAAACCTCCTCCAATGACGCGCGCCATCATTCTCAGCCTCATGTTCTCTCTGGGTTCATTCGGCGCCGTGGCAGGCCAAACTTATACGCCGCCTAAGGCTGAATTTGAGAGTGTGAAAGCGCCGCAGGCGTTAGACAAATTTCTCGAAAATGCCCGTGACGTCGCGCAAGCAGAATCCGGCGCTGAGCAGGCAAAACATCTCGCCGCATTATTCGCCGATGACGTGCAAATCATCACCGGATTTGCTGCCGG
>JANXSV010000360.1 GCA_025356505.1 Methylovirgula sp. | reverse complement strand
TCTGGCACAAAAACCGGATCGGTGAAGTGCACACCGCCGGTGAATGCCCCACTCAAATGCGGCTCTTTCAACACAACTTCCAGCGGGTTGAGCATGTCAAAATTGATGGAGAACTCTTTAAGTTTCTGCGCATCTTGCAACCCGCTTTCGAGGCTCTTGCCGTCGCGGAAAACCTTGATCCAGCCGGTCTTGAGCCCGAGCTCCGGCACCCCAGCCTCATTCATCAACACCTGATGTTCGATCACACAGCGCTCGATCAACGCTAAAGACGCCATCGCGCTCTTACGTATCTGTGTTTTGCCGGATTTCAGCGCATAGCGAATAATCCACGGCAACACGGACGGTAGGGCAGCAAGATGGTAGTTCGACTCCGGCGCCCGGTTGAAAGCATATTTCAGCAATTTGCTAAAATCACGCGGCAGGGAATAGGGATAGATGCTGCACCGCTCGATCAGGCCGGCATTGCCAAAACTTGTCTCGTCACCGGCAGCGGCGTTTTTATCAACCAACACCACATCGCGGCCGCGCGCCTGCAAATGCAGCGCCGTTGAAACGCCAACAATTCCCGCGCCTAAAACCACACAATCGGCTTTCATTCCACGCTCCTAGCTTCAGCCCTTTTTGCCATATCGGCAGGGTGATACAAGTTCAAACTGGACTTACAATGTCGCAGCATGCTACGCGCACCTCATGCGTAACCTTGCCATAGCACCTTCCATCCTCGCCGCCGATTTTGCCAATCTCGGTCAAGAGACCCTCGCAGCCATTAATGGCGGAGCGGACATGGTGCATCTCGACATCATGGACGGTCATTTCGTACCCAATATTTCCTTCGGACCCGATGTGGTCAAAGCGCTGCGCCCGCACATCACGCAGCCTTTCGACGTGCATCTGATGATCTCCCCTGCTGACCCCTATCTCGAAAGTTTCGCCAAGGCAGGCGGCGACATCATTACCGTCCATGCAGAAGCCGGGCCACATTTGCATCGCTCGTTGCAAGCCATCCGCGCTCTGGGCAAGCGCGCAGGCGTCGCGCTCAACCCCGGCACGTCCGAAACAGCCATCGCCCATGTGCTTGATCTGGCCGATCTGGTTTTGGTGATGACCGTCAACCCGGGCTTCGGCGGCCAAAAGTTCATCGCGCCGATGGTTGAAAAAATCCGCCGTGTCAGCGATATGTGCGCCGGGCGCGATATCGATATTGAGGTTGATGGTGGCATAACCCCGCTAACCATAGGCGTCGCCGCAGCCGCTGGCGCCAATTATTTTGTGGCGGGTTCCGCAGTGTTTAACGGCAAGCCCGAAACCTATGGCGCCAACATCGCCGCGCTGCGTCAGGCGGCCGAATCCGCGCGCGGCTTGATCGCATAATTTATCAAGACCCTCTCCAATCGTCAGCTTTGCTGGCGTCTTAAGGGCCAACGCACATAAGGACCATGATATGATTCTCCGCTATTCCCGCCCCGAAATGGTCGCCATCTGGGATGCACAGACACGTTTCAAAATCTGGTTCGAGATCGAAGCTCATGCCTGCGATGCGCTGGCCGAAATCGGCGTCATCCCCAAAGAATCCGCCAAGAACATTTGGGCCAAGGCTGGCAATGTCACCTTTGACGTCGCCCGCATCGATGACATCGAGCGCGTCACCAAGCATGACGTCATCGCCTTTCTCACCCATCTTGGCGAATTCATCGGCCCTGACTCGCGCTTTGTCCATCAGGGCATGACATCATCGGACGTCTTGGACACTTGCCTCTCGGTGCAAATGGCCCGCGCCGCCGACCTGCTGATCGCCGATGTCGACGCTTTGCTTGCCGCCCTTAAGCGCCGGGCGATGGAACATAAAATGACACCGACGATTGGCCGCAGCCACGGTATCCATGCCGAGCCGGTCACCTTTGGCCTCAAATTGGCGCAGGCCTATGCCGAATTCACCCGCTGCCGCGCCCGTCTCGTCGCTGCCAAAGCCGAAATCGCGACCTGTGCCATATCGGGCGCAGTCGGCACCTTCGCCAATATTGACCCGCGCGTGGAAGCGCATGTCGCCAAAAAGCTCGGCCTCACCGTCGAACCGGTTTCGACGCAAGTGATTCCGCGCGATCGCCATGCCATGTTCTTCGCGACGCTGGGCGTGGTTGCTTCCTGTGTCGAGCGTCTCGCGATCGAAATCAGGCATATGCAGCGCACCGAGGTGCTGGAGGCGGAAGAATTCTTCTCGGAAGGCCAAAAGGGCTCCTCGGCCATGCCTCACAAGCGCAATCCGGTCTTGACCGAAAATCTCACCGGCCTTGCCCGGCTCGTGCGCGGCATGGTCACTCCCGCGCTGGAAAACGTCGCCCTATGGCACGAGCGCGATATTTCGCACTCCTCGGTAGAGCGTATGATTGGCCCGGACGCGACAGTAACGCTCGACTTTGCCCTCGTGCGGCTCACCGGCGTCATCGACAAATTGCTGGTCTACCCGGCAAACATGGAAAAGAATATGAACCGCCTCGGCGGTCTCATCCACAGCCAGCGCGTCTTGCTCGCCCTCACCCAAAAGGGCGTGTCACGCGAGGACGCCTACACGCTGGTGCAGCGCAACGCCATGCCGGTATGGCGCGGCGAAGGTGATTTCCTCACCCTGCTCAAGGCCGACAAAGACGTGGCAAAAGCCCTATCCGGTCACGAAATCGAAGAACTCTTCGACCTTGGGTATCACCTCAAACATGTCGACACGATTTTCGAACGCGTATTTGGCTAACAAACCATCCCACTCCGGCCCCGATGAGCCCGCAGCACACCGAATCTTACGTCAAACGGAATTTTCATGAGACAAAAACGTGTATTTGCCGCCGCCCTTGCATGTCTTTGCGCCTTTTGCGCGGTGGTGCCCGCCCGCGCTGAAACGGATAAGGATTACCTTTATCTGCTCTATTCGCTCAATCTGGCACAATCGAAATGCAACTTGCCAGTCAGCGCCGCTCAGCAGGAGCAAATCCGCAGTGCCGCCGCTGGTTTTGAGAAAAAGCTACTGATGGGCCCCGAACAGACGCGTGAAGCGCTTCAACAGGTCTCGGATGCCATGGACGAGGCGATAAAGCCTGATCCAACCGCCGCCTGCAAAGAAATGAATGCTTTGCTTGGCTTTGCTTTGAAAAATATTCCCAAACCGAAATAGTCCGTCGTTTTCGGGTGGCGGCCTAAAGCCAGATCCGCCACGGTGCCTCATGTCTTCCGAACCCGACCTAAAACCTCGCCTCGTGCTCCCGTCCGCACAATCAGGATCGCTGGTGCCGAATTCAAACACACCTCCTGTGAAAAATGCCGCCTATGTTATGGGCGTTTCGCAATGGATCTGGCTGTTTCTGCTTTCCGCAATCTGGGGCAGTTCGTTCTTTTTCTATAAGGTGATGGTGGCGGAACTCCCCACTTTTACAATCGTCTTTGGCCGGGTGGCGATTGCTGCTGCCGCGCTGCATCTGTTTTTACGCATCCGGGGCGATTCCGTGCCGCGGGTGGCTGCCCTATGGCAAAACTTTTTCCTGATGGGGCTGCTCAACAATGTCATTCCATTCGCGCTGATCGTTTATGGCGAAACCCGCATTGCGAGCGGGCTGGCCGCAATCCTCAATGCCACGACGCCGGTGTTTACGATTCTTGCCAGCCGCACACTGATGCGCGAGCCCATCGCTTGGCACAAGGCAGTGGGCGTCGGCCTCGGGCTCGTTGGTGTGGTCGTGCTTTTCGGGCCGCAGATTTCCAGTGCTCTACCGGAAGGCGCGCGGGTCGCCAACGGGTTCGGCGATAGTCTGGGTGAACTCGCAATCGTCGGCGCATCCATTTCCTACGGACTTTCCGGCGTGGTGGCGCGCCGTTTCCGCGATGTTGCGCCGGTCAAGATTGCGGCCGGTCAATTGTCCGCGAGTGCCCTGATGTTGCTGCCCTTGGCGCTGCTTTTCGAGCGTCCATGGATGCTGCCCCTGCCCTCGTTACAGGTGTGGGCTTCGCTTATGGTGCTGGCGCTGCTATGCACGGCGCTGGCTTATATTATCTTCTTCAAGATCATGGCGACATCCGGGCCTAACAACACGTCTTTGGTGACGCTGCTGGTGCCTGTCAGCGCCATTGTCCTTGGGTCCAGTGTGCTTGGCGAGAGGCTCGGCGCTTCCGCCTTTCTGGGAATGGCTATCATTGCCCTCGGTCTGCTCTGCATCGACGGGCGCATCTTGCCGCGCAAAGCCTCACCATCTTAACACTGGACACGGCCTTCGCGAATAAGGCACAAGGTGAGGCATCGGCCCCTCTGCAGGCCGCGCCCTTTCAAAACCCGAGAAATATGTGAAACCAGCGCATGCGACTATCTGATTGCACCATCCTCTTCGTCCCAGGTTTTGGCGGCTCTGAACCGGATCATTGGCAATCGCGTTGGGAAAAGAAGCTCTCCACCGCCTTCCGTGTCGAAATTTCTGATTGGTTTGAGGCCAAGCGCGCCTTTTGGGTCAACGCCATCGTTGCGGAAGTGGAAAACGCGACGAAACCAGTTATTTTCGTCGCCCATTCGCTCGGCTGCGCCGCAGTCGTGCATGCCGCGCCCCTGTTCACCAAGCCCGTCAAAGGTGCCTTCCTGGTTGCCTTTTCAGACTGGAACCAGCCGCAGCTGCTTCCCGGCGTCATACACGATTTTGCGCCCGTTCCCCGCGGCACACTACCCTTTCCCACAGCTCTGGTGGCAAGCCGCAACGACCCCTTTTGCAGCTACGAGGTCGCAGAAGATCACGCAAAAGCCTGGGGCGCAACCCTGATTGATGCTGGCGAGGCAGGCCATATCAATATCGAGTCAGGCCACGGCCCATGGCCCGAAGGGTTGATGAGTTTTGCCGGCTGGATCAACAAGCTGTAGTTGTACCCGCAACGCGCGACAGAGAAAAGCCTCAGTACAGCCTTTGACTTCCGCATCGATTTAGGCAAACTACCCCGCAAGAACAGAGAAAACATCCGTTCATCATAGCTGTATGAGTCTCGGGGGAAACATGGATATTGAACAACGCACAATGAGCAAGGTGACGTGGCGGCTGGTGCCGTTCCTCATGCTTTGCTATTTCGTCGCTTACCTTGACCGCGTGAACGTCGGCTTTGCCGGTGCCAGTATGAGAGAGGATCTTGCCCTGACTGCGGACGCTTTTGGCGGCGCGGCTGGCATCTTTTTCATCGCCTACTTTTTCTTCGAAGTGCCGAGCAATCTGGCGCTGAATCAGTTTGGCGCGCGCGTGTGGATTGCGCGCATCATGTTTACTTGGGGGCTGATTTCAGGGGCGCAGGCCTTTGTCACCGGCGAACTCAGCTTCAATATCGTCCGCTTGCTGCTTGGCGTCGCCGAAGCTGGATTTTTCCCCGGCATCATCTTCTTTTTGACGCTGTGGTTTCCCTCGGCCTATCGCGCCCGCATCGTCGGGCTGTTCATGTTCGCCATTCCGGTTTCAACCATTATCGGCGCGCCGATTTCCGGCTTCATTCTTAATCTTGAAGGCGCAATGGGCCTGCACGGCTGGCAGTGGATGTATCTCATTGAGGCGATTCCGGCCTTGATGATGACCTTTTTCGTG
>JANXSV010000355.1 GCA_025356505.1 Methylovirgula sp. | reverse complement strand
GATGAAGACTTTGTCCATCTGTTTTCGTCCTGGTTTAATCGCGGTTTCCTGGTGCTGCGGCGCATAGATTGGTCAATCGCATGGACAGCCTCATAACGGATAATTTTTTCAAGAATATTCGCCGGCGTTGACCAATCTATGCGCCGCAGCACCAGGAAACCGCGATTAAACCAGGACGAAAACAGATGGACAAAGTCTTCATCGAGCGGTTTGAGTTCGGGAATTTGCTTGAGTACAGCCAGGACATCCTCACGCATTTTGACCAGTGCGTGGGTCCCGCCCGGCGCGAGGTTCAAACGGCGGATAAGCTCCTGGCGGCGCGGCTCTGAGGCGGCGTGAACCTGCGCTGCGGAAACAGCATCGGGCGAGGCCTGATGCTTTTCGATGGCTTTGGCAAGCTTGTTCAGGTCCGGACCGAAGCGGCGGGTGAGGCCGAGCGCAAAGTCGATCCGGCCTTCGGGCTTCAACCCCTCATAAGCCGCAAGGATATTTTTGGCCAGCGCCACGCCTGTCGCTTCGCCCCGGCCCGACACCAGAGCCTCTGCCAGTTTGAGACAATCTTCGGCGCTGGTCAGCGTATCCTTCGAATATCCCATGAAGGCGCGGCCACGCTCGGTGACATTTTGCATCAGACCGGCGAGAAACGTGCTGTCCATAGTTCTGACCTCTTGCAATCGCGAGCGGATTAACGTCCGGCCCCCATGACGGCGACGGGAAGCCAAGTTGCAATCTGCGGTATAAAGCAGAGCACAATTATGGCCAGCAGCATCAAGCCGACAAAAGGCAACACTCCGAAGATGACGTCACGCAGCGGGATGTCCGGCGCGATGTTGCGGATAACGAAAATATTAAGTCCTACAGGCGGATGGATCAGCCCCATTTCCATAACAATGGTCATGACAATGCCGAACCAGATCAGGTCAAATCCGGCTGCCTTCAACGGCGGCAGCAGAATGGGCGCTGTCATCAGGATGATCGACACAGGCGGAAGGAAAAAGCCCAGCACGACCACCATCAGCAATATCACTGCGAGAAGCACCCATTTCGACAGGCCAAGCGCCACGATCGATTGCGCCGCCGATTGCGAAATATGCAGGTAGCTCATGACATAGGAATAGAGCAGAGACATGCCGATGATGAGCATCAGCATGGTGGATTCGCGGATTGTCGAATAGAGGATGGGCTTGAAATCAGTCAGCCGCCACGCGCCGTAGATGGCCGCAACCAGCGCTAGCGCCAGCAGCCCGCCCAGACCTGCGGTCTCAGATGGCGTGGCATAGCCGCCGTACAGCGCGACCATGACACCGGTGAGCAACAGCACAAAAGGCAAAACGCGCGGCAACAGCGAGGCCTTTTGCGCCCAAGTGTAGGAATGTTGGGTCAGCAATTCGGATTGGGTGCCGCTGGCCTCATATAATTTGAGCGCTGTTGAACGCTCGCGCTGGAACTGCACCACCGCATAGACGGCAAATAAACTCACAAGCAATAGGCCCGGAAAGATACCGGCGAGGAAAAGCCGCCCGAGCGATTGCTCCGAGGCCACGGCATAGAGGATCATGGTGATCGAAGGCGGGAGCAGGATGCCCAAGGTTCCGCCCGCTGCGATAATGCCAGCAGCGAAGCCCCCGGAATAGCCCCGGCGGCGCATTTCCGGAATGCCGGCTGAGCCGATAGCCGAACAGGTGGCAGGAGATGAGCCGGCCATTGCCGCGAAAATCGCACAGGCGAAAACATTGGCTATGCCCAAGCCGCCCGGCACCTTGTGCATGAAAGCATGAAACACCGAATAGAGGTCGGCACCGGCGCGGCTCTTTCCAATGGCGGCACCCTTGAGGATGAACAGCGGAATGGAAAGCAGCGTTATCGACGCCATTTCTTCATAGACATTCTGCGTGACCGTATCGAGCGAGGCGTGCGGCATGAAGAAATACATGAAAATCACGGCCACCGAGCCAAGCGCAAAAGCAATTGGCAGGCCGGAAAACATCGCCACCAATGTGGCACCGCCGTAGAGCAGACCTATGACTAAAACGCTCATGATTGCGACCTGCTTTTGGCCGATCTGCGTGTGGCCGATCTGTGTGTGACTTGAAGTAGAATCTGCAAAGTGAGCAGGCTCATGCCAAGGGCCATTGTGCCATAGGGAATCCATAGCGGAGAGGCGATTGTCGAGGATGTGGTTTGCCCGTCCGTCCAGGCCTCATGGCTCAATGTCCAGGATTTCCAGGTGAAAAACGCACAAAAAACCACGCTGACCACATCGACGATGCGCTTGCGGGCCTGATTGATACGCTCCGGCAAGACGCCGTCCAGCGCCTCGATGCCGATATGGCCGCGCAAGGATTGAACATAGGAGGCGGACAAAAAGGTGGCAGCCACCAGTAACATCACGCTGTATTCATCCTGCCAATCAGTTGTGCGCTTGAGAAAATAGCGCACGAATACACTTTCCGTAAGAATAATGGCCGCGGCCAGCAGTGCAATGGTCGAAAAGGCCATGGCGATGCTGTTGACGATTGCAATCGCCCGCTCCGGGGCCGAACGTAGCACCGGGGCTGAGTGTCCCGGCGCAAAGTCGATCTCTTGCGGCATTTTCATTTTACGGTTCCGGCCACTGCCTCAGCCAACTTCATGAATTTGGCGTTGGACTCGGACTTTTCAGCGTAGTCTTTCCAAGCGCTGGCTTTGGCGATTTCTTTCCACTGGGCCAGGATCGCATCATCGAAAGGATGGATTTCACTGCCTTTGGCTTTGTAGATATCAACAACGGACTTATCATCCGCCTTGGCCGCCTCGTAAGCGAAGGCTTCCAAATCCGAGCCCACAGCCATGATCGCATCTTGCTGATCTTTTGGCAGCGCGTCGAAGATGATTTTTGACATCATGAGCGGCTCGAACATGAACCAGTAGGACTTGCCGCCGCCACCGGTGAAGTTTTTGCTGAGTTCGTCCATATGGAACGAAATCAGGCTGGTTGACGATGTCACAACGGCGTCAACCGCGCCGGTTTGCATGGCCGCATAGGCTTCGTTGGACGGCAGGGAAACCACAGCGGCACCTGCCGCCTTGAACATCAGGTCCATTTCGCGTGAGCCGCCACGCACCTTCATGCCCTTGGCCTCCTCAGGGGTGACCACCTTGGTTCCGCGGCTGGCGAGCCCGCCTGCCTGCCAGATCCAGGAAACGATGATGACGCCCTTGTCCGCGAGAAGTTTGACCAGCTCTTTGCCGATTTCAGCATTCTTCCAGGCTGCCGCCTCGGCATAGGAATTGACCATGCACGGCATCAGCGTGATGTTGACTTCCGGCACTTCGCCGCCGGCATAGGCCAATGGATAAAGCGTCATGTCCAGCGCGCCCTTGCGCAGGGTGCTGAACTGGGCGTTGGTCTTGACAAGCGAAGCGTTTGGATAGACTTCCGCGCCAATTGCACCGCTGGTGCGCTTGGCAAGCTCGGCAGCAAATTTGCGGCACAGACGATCGCGAAAGTCGCCTTCCTCAAGTGTGCCGCCAGGAAACTGATGCGAGATTTTTAGCGTGGTTGCGGCGCGGGCCGCTGTTGTTCCCAGAAATGCAACTGCGGACAGAGCTCCGCCCAATACGATACGACGATTCAACATGTTTCTCTCCCAGAGATGCCAGACGTTCCCAGCCGTTTTTTAGAAGTTGACTAAGATTGTATTCTTTGTCAACCATATTGCATACAATCGCGGCCTATTTGTATTATTCAATCAGGAGCCTTTCATGGCCCAGACCCGTGCCACCCAGTTACGAGATCTTATCGAGGATGACATCGCGTCCGGGCGGTTTTTGCCTGGCGAGCGGCTTGATGAACTGGCGCTGGCACACCGCTTCAACGTTTCGCGCACACCGATCCGCGAGGCATTACGCTCGCTGTCGCAAACCGGGCTGATTGATATCCGTCCGCATCGCGGCGCTGTAGTCGCGATCATAGCGCCAGCTCAAGTGATTGAAATGTTCGAGGTGATGGCGGAACTGGAGGCCATGTGCGGACGGCTCGCAGCGCGCAGACTCACGCCTGCCACCCGTACCGCCATTCTTACAGGCTACAAGGCTTGCGCTGAGGCTGCGGCGGGCGACGACACTGACGCGTATTATTACGCCAACGAAGGCTTCCATGCCGCGATCTATGCGGCGGCGGGCAACGTGTTTCTTGCGAATGAAGCCGGGCGTTTACAGCGGATGCTTCAACCCTATCGCCGCTTACAACTGCGGGTGCGAAACCGTATGGCGGTATCGCTCGCCGAGCATAAAGCGATCATTACGGCGATTGAAACGGGCGACGCCGAAAGCGCAGCAACCAGCCTGCGCAATCACGTTACCGTACAGGGCGAGCGATTTAGCGATCTGCTCGCCAGCATGGCGACCTTGCACGCGGCAGAGTGAACCGCGCACGTTTAGCACAGCTACGTCCTAGGCGGGGCCGAGGTGTAATCCCCTGCCCCTTGATGGGCCCTTAGATAATATGGCTGCCCGACGAGCAGATCGGGAACCGGAAGGCGTCGTCCGCCTCATGCTGATGGCCGTTCAAGCAGCATGCGTGCGCGCTCAACACCAAAAACACGGCAGCACTGCCGCCTGTACCGAGGATTTTGCTGAACCAGCCCTTTTTCGCAGGCTCGCCTTCGGTGGTTTCGGCAACGGGCGCCGGGCCAACGATTTCACTGAATTTTTCGAAAAAGTCTCCTGCAAGTTTCTTGGCCGTGCCATCAATGAGGCGGCTGCCAAGCTGGGCGATCTTGCCGCCGATTTCAGCATTAACGGTGTAATTCAGCACTGTGGCATCGCCATCCGCCACAAGAGCGACCTTTGCCCCGCCTTTGGCAAAACCGGCCATGCCGCCTGAGCCTTCGCCTGAAATGGTGTAACCGTTCGGCGGGTCAAAGTCCGACAAATTGACCTTGCCGGTAAAGCTGGCCTTTACCGGCCCAATGCGCAGGGTGACCTTGGCGTTCATTTCCGTGTCGGAGAGTTTCTCGATGCTGTCGCAACCCGGAATGCACTGGCGCAACACTTCCACATCATTTAGCGCCGCATAAACCTTCTCGCGCGAGGCCTCGATGCGCTGTGAGCCGTTCATGTCCATGGTGTTTCCTCTGTTAAACCTGTCTTTGGCCTGAGCGGCGAATTTCCACCATCTCGGCTACAATTGAAAGCGCAATCTCATCCGGCGTGATTGCGCCAAGGTCTTTGCCGGCGGGCGCTTTAATTTTTTCGAGCAGCGATGGTTCAATACCGGCGCTGAGCATGTCCTGCTTAAGAGCCGCGGCCTTTTTGCGGGACCCGACAAACGCAAAATATTTTGCAGGCGCGTGAGCGAGCGCTTTTAACGCTGCGCTATCGCCGCGCCCCTGTGTGGCAATGACGATATAATCGCGCTGTGAGCCATCCTCCGGCATCTGAAAGCCGTCAACGAATCTGTCAACCGCGCCAAACGTGCCGTGATCAGACTGAGGCGCCGAGACTATGATGAAAAAGCCCATACGAGCGGCAAGATCGGCCAAGGCCACCGCCACCGGAGATGCGCCGCATATGATCAAATGCGGCCGCGGCAGCACTGGCTCAACGAATATATCCATCGTCCCCTGGCTCGGACACATATTTTTGGCGTAAAGCACGCCGTCGCGCAGCTCTCCGGCGTTAAGCTGGTGCTCCTGCAACAGGTCATCGGGCTGAATGCTGACGAGGCGAGGCTGGCCATCTGCCAATGCTTCGCGGGCGGCTTTCAAAACCGCGCTGCGCGCGCAGCCGCCGCCAATCCAGCCAACTGAAATGCTGCCATCGGCAAGGATCACCGCCTTGGCCCCGGCTTTTGCCGCCGTTACCGAGACAGTACGCACAACGGTGGCTAGAGCGAAAGGCTCACCCCGCGCCTTGGTTTCATTCACCAGATCAAGAACGTCGATAGGGTTTTGCACGGCTAGATCCTCGCTAAATAGGGTTCTAGCGCCTTCAGGCTCTCCAGATTATGGGCGGGAGCGAAAAGGTCAATATGCGGCAGCGCGGCCTGCATGCCGGCGGCAGCGGGGCTGTAATCCTGCCAACCGATCATCGGATTAAGCCAAGCAATCCTGCGGCAGCGCCGCCGCAAAGCAGCCATCTGTACGCCCAGTTCAGCGGCAGGGCCGGTGTCATAACCATCTGAAACGATCATCACGCAGGTTCGCGAATGAATTACGCGTTTGGCATGCCAACGATTGAACGTGGCCAAACTATCGCCGATCCGCGTGCCGCCGCCAACACCCTGCGCCAGTAGAGACATGCGCTCAACGGCGCGTTGAGCGTCGCGCTCGCGCAGTGCCGGGGAAATATGGATGAGGCGCGTGTGAAAGACAAAGGCTTCCGCCTCGCGGAAACTGTCCAATACACCGTGCATAAAGCGCAGAAACACCGCCGAATAGAGGCTCATCGATCCCGATGCATCGAGCAGAACCACCAGTCGCAACGGTTTGTCCTTGCGCTGGCGATGCACCAGTTCGAGCGGCGTTCCGCCATGCGCGATGCTTTTGTGGATCGTGCGGCGCAAGTCCAGCCGCTGGCCGGAGCGGCGCGCACGCATCCGCCTGGTCAAGCGTGCACGCATGCTTTTGGCGAGACGCGCGGCAATCTCATGGGCAGCGGCAAGGTCTTCGGGCTGGGTCAAATGACGAAAATCGGTTGTCGCTAGCAGCTCCGCGCGCGACGCACCTTCGCGCTTCGATTGGCCTTGCTCAAGCGCCTCGCCTTCACCGCGCTGGACATGATCTGCGTTCTGGCTATCGCCGAGGCCGCGGGCTCCGCTCCCTGCGGTTTGCAACCCGGCAGGAGCCTTTTGCGGCGCACCGGAAATGCGCGTGGCGGACTTCATCCCACGCCGCATCCAATAGGCGTCAAAAATTTCATCGAATTTTTGCCAATCTGACTGGCGACTGCATAAAAGGGTGCGAAGGGCCGCGCGCAGGCTTGCGGGCCGCAGCCCCGAGGGCCCGGAAATGACTGTCAACGCGTCGCGCGTTTCGGCCAATCCGATTGGCAGAAATTCGATGAAATTTTTGACGCCTATTGGATGCGGCGCGGGATGAAGTCCGCCACGCGCATTTCCGGTGCGCCGCAAAAGGCTCCTGCCGG
>JANXSV010000321.1 GCA_025356505.1 Methylovirgula sp. | reverse complement strand
ACGATAATCATAGCCGCGGGCCGGATCTCTGCAAAATACTGACCCGCTATTTGAAGAACCTCTTCAACATAGTCGCGGCTCGACACCACATAATTCACCCGCACCACATCTCGCAAAGACGAGCCGCACTGGTTCAATACTGCGGAGATTGTGTTGAAACACTGATGTGTCTGAGCGGTTACACCTTCAGGCAAAACCATTTTCGTATAGTCATATCCGGTCGTGCCCGAGACAAAAACCCATGGCTCTTGAACAACCGCGCGGGAATAGCCGCCCTTAAGCTCAAACGGTGACCCTGTCGAAATAAGTCGGCGCGTCATTTAGAACGGCTTTACCACAACCAGGATGACGATCAGTATCAGCAGAACCGTGGGAACCTCATTGACGACCCGAAAAAAGTTTGCACTGCGGGTGTTTTGGTCATTGGCAAATTTGCGGGTGCTTGCAGCCAGAAAACCGTGAACGCCTGACATCAATAGAACCAAGAGAAATTTCGCGCTCATCCAATGGGCTGCGAAGGCATGCGATGCATAAGCAAGGTACAGCCCGGCAATCCAAGTCACTGCCATAGCCGGATTGATGATCGCCTTGAGCAAGCGCCGTTCCATAACTTTAAAGGTTTCGGATTGCACCGAGCCCTTCTCAGCGGCGACATGATAGATAAAAAGCCGAGGCAGATAGAGCATTCCAGCCATCCATGCGATCACGGCTAAAATATGCAGTGCTTTGATCCATTCATACATTTTGCTTGTCCTAACTTCGTACCAGTTTCACAAGTTGCTCGACGTGAGCAACCGGGGTCTGCGGCAAAATTCCATGACCCAAATTAAAAATATATGGCCGAGCCTGCAGCGCCGTTTTGATACTCATAACTTGGCTTTTCAGGCGGTCGCCGCCCGCCAGCAAAACCAGCGGATCCAAGTTACCTTGCACAGTAATATGGTTCTGGACATTTTGCGCCGCCCAGACCACGTCGACAGATGTATCCAAGCCCAGCACATCCGCGCCGCAGGTTTGCGCCATCATGCTGAGATGGCTGGTCGCCTGCCGTGGAAAGGCAATGACTTTGATATGCGGATGCGCCTGCTTCAGGGCGGCCACCATCTTGCAAACCGGCTCATAGCACCATCGCAAAAACTCTTCCCGGGGCAATACGCCCGCCCATGAGTCAAATATTTGAACCGCTTCAACTCCCGCCTCGATCTGCGCGTTGAGATAAAGCAGCGAGGCCACGACCAGCTTGTCGATCAGACGTTGAAAGACGTGCGGGAATCTGTAAGCAAAAAGCCGGGCGGGGGCTTGGTCAGCCGTACCATGACCAGCAATCATATAGGAGGCCACTGTCCATGGCGCGCCACAAAAACCTATTAAAGCGGTGGTTTTAGGGAGCTGCGACTTGACGCGATCGATGGTTTCAAAAACGGGGGCAAGCTTATTAAGATCAATTTGATCCTCCAGCTTGTTAAGCTCCGCCTCAGAGCTGATAGGTTCAAGTTTTGGTCCTTCGCCTTCGATAAAGCTCACGTTCTGACCAAGAGCATCTGGAACAACCAAAATGTCCGAAAACAAAATGGCAGCATCGAAGCCAAAACGCCGTATCGGCTGCAGTGTCACTTCAGTCGCAAGCTTGGGCGAGTAGCAGAAATCGAGAAAGCCTTTGGCCGTTGACCTGATCTCGCGATATTCCGGCAAGTACCTTCCTGCTTGACGCATCAACCAGAGTGGCGGTGTCGCCAAGACCTCTCCATTACAGGCTTTCAAAAACAACTTCTCAGTCAAGTGATATCCAGCCTTGATAAAATAATAGAATCTTGAATCTTCTTCTTAATCTTCTAGACCGCTCTTTAGCGACAATTTGATTTCTCCACAATTGATACACAACGCCACAGAGCCAGACGAATCGTTAATATAAACGCGGCCTTTGTGGAAAACTTAATGTTTTATTAACCATTTCAGAAAGTCAGCCCTCACATCTCTGGCAGAAAAATTGTTAAGAACTGACTCAAATTCGGATTACAAGAATCTCTACCGAATAATCCCGACAATATTTGCTCTTGAACAAAATCTGTAAAATTCTAACACTGCAGTGGAAAATTGCCGCGCTGATCTCAGTTTTTCTGGCTTATGAACGCTAGCATCAGATGCCCTGTGGATAAGAGGTCAAAGCATTGGGAAGAAACTACTTTCATCTGCATCTCGTTTCTGACGCGACCGGCGAGACCCTGATCGCGGCTGCCAGAGCGGCGGCGGCGCAATACCAAGGTGTGACCTCGATTGAGCACGTTTATCCCTTTGTGCGAAATCTGGCCCAGCTCAATAAGGTTATCGCGGAAATTGAAGCCTCGCCCGGCATCGTGCTGTTCACTTTGGTTGACCACGATTTAAGCACGCGGCTCGACCAAGCCTGTGAGGCCGCGGGGTCGCCCGCATTATCGGTTCTGACCCCCATCCTCGGGCTATTTCAATCCTATCTTGGTACAGCGTCCACTCAGCGCCCGGGTGCCCAGCACACCCTCAACGCTGATTATTTCAGGCGCATCGATGCGCTGAATTTCACGATGGCACAGGATGATGGCCAGGCCCCTGAAAATCTGGAGGCGGCTGATGTCATCCTGCTGGGCGTCAGCCGCACTTCAAAAACGCCAACGAGCATTTATCTGGCCAATCGCGGTATCAAAACGGCAAATGTGCCTTTAGTTCCGGGTGTCGACCCGCCGGCAAACCTCTCAAAGCTAACAAAGCCCTTGATCGTTGGATTGTTTGCCTCTCCAGAGCGCATTATTCAAATCCGTCAAAACCGTCTGCTGGCCTTAAATGCGGACAATGAGAGCCCGTACGTTGACCGCACGTCCGTCACAGAAGAACTCGCCAACTCGCGGCGTCTTTTCAACGCGCGTGGATGGCCCACCATCGATGTGACGCGCCGCTCCATCGAGGAGACTGCCGCGGCGATTGTCGATCTTTACAAAGATCACCGCATGAAATTCATCGCGCAAGGATGACACGTCCAAAACCTTTCTGGCTTGGTCCACACCCGCTGGTGCTCGCCTCAGCCAGTCCAATTCGCGCCAGATTGCTGCTCAACCTAGATCTGCCGATTTTGGTCGCTGCCGCCCACATCGATGAGCGCGCGATTGTCGCATTGGAACCTGAAGACCTTGCAGTGACTCTAGCCTGTGCCAAAGCCGTTAGCGTATCGCCCGAGTGGCCAGATCACCTGACACTGGGGGCCGACCAAACCTTGATATTCGAGCATGGTTTCATGCACAAACCAAAATCGCGCGCTGAGGCGGAACATCAACTACGTCAGCTTTCGGCTAAATCGCACAAGTTGATATCTGCCGTGGCGCTGGTGAGAAATGGTCAAACGCTCGCCTGCTTTCACGATAGCGCTACGATCACCGTGCGGCACTTGTCCGACGTCATGATCGAAACCTATCTTGATGCCATGGGCGACGCTATATTCAGCACTGTCGGCGGGTACCAGCTGGAAGCCCTTGGTCCTCACATTCTGGAAGACGTTTCAGGCGATCACACGACTGTGCAGGGATTGCCGCTTTGGCCATTGTTGGCCGCCCTTCGGGATTTGGGATATTTGATGAAATGACAGATCTGATGCAGCGCGCCTATATCCTCGGCTGGCCCGTCAAACATTCCCGCTCGCCGAAAATCCATGGTTATTGGCTGAAGCAGCTTGGCCTAGAGGGAAGTTACGAGCTTTGCGAAACGCCACCTGACACGCTCGCTGACACCGTTGCGGTGCTTAAAGCTCAAGGATTTGCTGGCGCAAACGTCACCGTGCCTCATAAGGAAGCCATTTTCGCACTTTGCGACACTGTAACGTCTCAGGCCAAGAGCGTTGGGGCGGTGAACACACTCTGGCTTGAAGGCGGCATACTGCACGGCGACAACACAGACCTCTATGGATTTTCCCAAAACCTGACGGATTTTGCACCTCAGTGGCAGAGCGGAAAAACCGCGATGGTGCTGGGCGCGGGAGGCGCGGCACGCGCGATCCTTTACGCTTTGGTTCAAAATAAATATGACAAAATCCTCCTCGTAAACCGCAATCTTGAGCGGGCGCAAAAACTTGCCGCGCTTTGGCCCGATCAAGTCACACCACTGGATTGGGCGGTTGCGCAGACACGTCTCAAGGAGACAGATCTGCTGATAAACGCCACCTCATTAGGCATGCATGGCCAACCGCCCCTTCTGATTGATCTTGCTTCCGCCAATCCTACACTTATCGTCAACGATATCGTTTATGTCCCTATGCAGACCAACCTACTCAAGCAGGCCAAGGACCGCGGCCTCACCGCGATTGACGGCCTCGGTATGTTGCTGAACCAGGCCGTACCGGGCTTCAGCCGGTGGTTTGGACACACCCCTCAAGTGACACCTGAATTGCGGATGCTTATTGCCCGGGATATTCCGGAGTGACGCCCTCATGATAATTCTGGGCCTGACAGGCTCCATCGGCATGGGCAAGAGTACCACGGCCCAAATGTTACGCGAGTTTGGCTTGCCGGTTCACGATGCCGATGCCGCAGTACACGAGCTCTATCGCGGATCTGCGACGGCCCCGATCGAAGCAGCTTTTCCCGGAACGGTGATCAGCGGTGCCGTCGACAGGCAGTTGCTAGCGCAGCAGGTACTTCATAACCCGGCGGCGCTGAAAAAACTCGAATCAATCGTTCACCCGCTCGTCTCACGACACCGTGACGATTTTCTGAGCCGCTGCCGCGCCGGTCACATGGCAGCGGCGGTTCTGGATATTCCGCTGCTGTTTGAAACAGGCGCTCAGAATTTGGTTGATCGGGTTATTGTGGTCACGGCACCGCCTGAACTCCAGCGCTCCAGGGTGTTGGCGCGGCCCAATATGACGCCGGCTCGGCTCGACGCCATTTTGGCTCAACAAATGCCGGATATCCAGAAGCGTGCTCAAGCTGATTTCATTGTGGACACATCACATGGAATGCTGTCAGCGCGGAAACAAATCAAAGACATCCTGGAGTCATTAGGGCTAAACCTTTTCCATGCGTGAAATTGTACTCGACACCGAAACTACCGGCATAGACCCCGTTCAAGGGCATCGCGTCGTCGAAATCGGCTGCGTTGAACTTTTTAATTCCATCCCCACCGGCGAGACCTTTCAAGTCTATCTCAATCCGGAACGGGACATGCCGCCAGAGGCACAACGCATTCATGGCTTGTCGAGTGCCTTCTTGGCGGATAAGCCGAAATTCGCGGAAGTCGCCGACCGCTTTCTCGCTTTTATCGGTCAGGATCGGCTGGTCATTCACAATGCTGAATTTGACATACGCTTTCTCAACGCCGAATTATCGCGCTTGCAACGTACGCCGATCACATTTGATCGCGTCCTCGATACGCTTGCTCTTGCCCGAAAGCGTAACCCTGGCGGCCCTAATTCGCTCGATGCGCTGTGTTCACGCTTCAATATAGATAACTCGCGGCGCACCAAACATGGCGCGCTTCTCGATTCTGAAATTCTCGCGGAAGTTTATGGGGAGCTTCTTGGCGGGCGCCAAACCACGCTTGGCCTGAGTGCGCTGGACGCTCACAAAGTCACCTATACGCAGGTCGCGGTACCGCCGCGGCCTATTCCACTTGCGCCGCGTCTGACAGCTGCCGAGCGGGAAGCTCATGCCAAATTTGTGAAAACATTGGGCGAAAAGGCCATCTGGCTGGCCTTTGAGGGTTCCAAAACATAACCAGTCGCGCGTCTAAGAAGCCCCCCCGTTCGCGCAGAGGCGGCTTTGGGCCACAAGTCTTTGTGAAATCAGGCGTTGGCCTGTGCCTTTTGTGCTTCAGCCGCCTTTTGGGCATAGAGAGCGGTAAAATCAATCGGGTCGATGTAAAGCGGAGGGAACCCGCCGGCTCTCACAGCGTCGGCAACGATCTGGCGTCCAAAAGGAAACAATAGCCGCGGACATTCGATCATCACCACCTGATGCACATGCTCTTGCGGGACACCGCGAACGCGAAAGACACCGGCATAATTCAGTTCAAACTTGAACAGGATATTTTCACCCTCGCCGCCCTGACCTTCCATCAGCAGGCTGACTTCAAAATCCTCGTCTGCAATTTGCCGCGCATTGACATTGACTTGAATAGCAATGTTAGGCGGCGAGTCTTGAGGAGCCAGAGAACGCGGCGAGTTCGGATTTTCAAAGGAAAAATCCTTGGTATATTGCACCATAACATTCAAGGAAGGCGCGAGAGCCTCTCCGGCACCATTCCCGTTAGCTTCAGCCATAGTAATCCCCTGTTGGTAATTTGTGTCCAGTTAGGAGGTGTCGCTAGCACGGATCAGGCACGCTCACAAGACGCCGGGGCGAGCCTTATACCTCGTGTCGCCGATCCCGGGTGCTGTCATCCAATTGTCTCCAGTCGCCCTCTTCCAGATCAATAACATCGGGAGCGGTTGGCCGTCTGCTTGCTCTCTGATGGATTGGCACGCCACCATACATTTTGGCCAGCCAGCTGCGTAGACTAGGCGAAAGCAAAGCCAATCCAGCTATATCGGTGATGAATCCCGGCAAAATGAGAAAAACCGCGCCAAGCGCAGTCAGTGTGCCATCTAACAAATTGCCCGGCTGCGGATCCGCCCTTTCCATGCGTTGCCGCAAATGGGCCATCGCGCCTGCACTTAATTTCTTCAGCGCCGCAAATCCAATAAGTGTGGTCGCCAATCCAAGCAGCAGTGCCCCGGCGACACCAAGTTTTGATACGACAAAACTAAATGCAAAGATTTCCGCTACCAGCCAGATAATGACGCCAAGGGTAATCGGCCCCGGTCTGCGCCACTGCGCGAAGGGCTTGTTCAGAAAAGCGCGATTATTGAAGAAACGATCCATCGAAAATTCCTAATCCGCCGCAGCGTCGAAAACAAATCATACATTTTTGCTTCACTGTGCGACGCAAAGCATTATATGGGAGTGATGGCGTTCCTACGCAAGCGAGCGCCACACATCATTATGCGCAGCGATGATCCCAACATTTTTGCTGCTTCAAAATCGATTGGTTAGGCACAGGCATGCAAGATCCTTTTGACTTTACAACGATTTTATTTGCCCTGCTGGCGCTGTTCGTGATCTGGAAATTGCGCTCTGTTTTGGGTTCCAAAGATGGTTTTGACCAAAAACAGGATACACCCCCGGCTCAAAATGGCGCTCCGCAAGATCAGCCCTCGAATGTGGTGAGATTGCCGGGTAAGGGAAGTGCGATGCCAGCCGCCGCGCCCGATTACACGGCGTTTGGCGAAGCTGGCTCGGCGGTTTTGCTTGGACTGGAGCAGATTAAAGCTGCCGACAAGCGCTTCGAGCCAGCTGGCTTCCTCGATGGAGCACGCGCGGCGCATGAGATGATCTTACAGGCTTTTGCCACCGGTGACTTGAAGACGTTGAAATCACTCCTCAACGAGGCGCTGTTTTCCAGCTTTTCGAGCGCAATCGCAGCTCGGGATGCCAAGGCTGAAAAACTCGAAACCACACTTATCTCGCAGGAAAAATCCAAATTTGAGTCCGCACAGCTCAATAATAATGAAGCGCGTATCACTGTGCGGTTCCGCACCAAGATGATTACCGTCACGCGCGACAAGCTCGGCACGATCATTGACGGCAGCGCCGACGAAATAGCAGATGTTCAGGACGTGTGGAGCTTCGCAAGGGATATCACAGCCCGCGACCCGAATTGGAAATTGGTCGCGACCCTCGAAGCTTGAACGGAAAACTTTCATGCCGCGCCTCGATCCGGTCAGTTTTCACGATCTGGCCGGATTTGACGAGGCTGACCTGCTCCCGGCGTTGATATGTTTTCGCAGTTCGGCGGCGGCTTTTCTAAGTGAAACGCCGGTGTTGCGTCCGGCGCTGCCCAACAGTTCAGGCCTTGAAGCAGCCTTTCACGCGGCACTGCAAATCGATACGCCTGACTCTCTTTCAGCCCGGAGATTTTTCGAAACCCACTTTGTTCCGCATACAATCGATGCGAAGACAGGCGATGGTTTTGTCACCGGCTATTACGAGCCCGAAGTTGCCGGGTCTTTGGTTCAGACCAAACGGTTCCCCACACCCATTTTGGCTCGGCCGGATGATCTGGTTACGTTCCGTGGCGATGTCCCTGCGCATTTGGACAGTCTTGCAGCCGCGCGCCGCCTTCCTGATGGAACTCTTTCCCCCTATTTCATAAGAGCCGAAATAGAAAACGGAGCCGCTAAAAACCACACTCAGGCGGTCGTGTATTTGGAGGATACCGTCGAGGTCTTTCTCATCCAGGTTCAAGGCTCAGCCCGTGTGAATTTGCCCGATGGGACTGCACTGCGCCTGACTTATGCCGGACGTAATGGCCACCCCTATACGTCGATTGGCAAAATTCTCATCGCGCAGAATCATATCGCTTCCGACTCAATGACACTCTCGAGGCTTAAGCAATGGCTGCGCGCCAATGGTCTGCAATCAGGCGGACTGGCATCCTCAATCATGCAGCAGAACAAGTCGTATGTGTTTTTTGAGCGCGCGTCAGTCGAGACCGGCGATCATGGCCCTATCGGTGGAGCCGGTGTTCCGCTTACCCCTCTGACATCGCTTGCGGTTGACCGCACCCTTTGGAGCTACGGCCTGCCGTTCTGGTTGACCGCGCTTTTGCCATTTAAAAGTAACGTATCCGAATCGTTTAGCCGCCTGATGATTGCACAGGACACCGGCTCAGCTATTGTCGGGGCGGCTCGGGGCGATATTTTTTTCGGCTCCGGAGAATTAGCCGGAGTTTTGGCAGGAAACATTCGCCACCGCGCACAATTCACGGTACTTTTGCCCAAAGCAGGTATCTAAGACCATGACAACAATGAAAGAGTTTTTTCCGGACCTTCCGAAAAGTGGCCGCCGCAAGCGTGCGCTGAGCGTTGATGAGCTGCAGCAGTGGCAGGAGGTAAGCCAGTCGGTGCGACCCTTGCCGAGACCGGACCTGCATAGGTCAAAACCTGTGCTTTCGGTAAAGATCAGCGTGCCCGATGCCATTCACCAGACGGGTTTCCACCATAGCGCCCCTTTGGCCGCTCTTGAAAAGCGTCTTAAGCAGAAATTGTTACGGGGCCGAATCGACGTTGATGCCAAACTTGACCTGCACGGATTTTATCAAGAAGAAGCCCACGACCGCCTGATTAATTTCTTGATAGAAGCGCAAAGACGCCAAAATCGCATTGTCATAGTGGTTACCGGCAAGGGCAGCGTGACCTCAGGGTCAAGAGGCCGCGATTTTCATTTCGGTGAAGCCCAAACGGGGGTTTTGCGCCGCCTTGTGCCGCAATGGTTGCGTGCCGCAGAATTACGGGGTCTTGTCATCGGCTTTGAAGAGGCAGGCCCGGGTCATGGCGGCTCCGGTGCGCTTTATGTTAGAATCCGGCGTGTGGAGCGCAGTCTTTGACGCCGTTCGGGCAACGCATCAGGCACCTTCGGGACGCGCGCGGATTATCCCTGAAAACCATGGCTTATGATATCGGCGTCTCGGCTGCCTATTTGTCGGCGCTCGAGCATGGCCGCCGGGGTACGCCAACCTGGTCACTGGTGCAGCGGATTATCGCTTATTTCAACATTATCTGGGATGAGGCGGAAGAGCTCGTTCTTCTCGCTCAAATTTCCAATCCGCGTGTGGTGATCGACACCGCTGGCATGAGTGCAGAGGCGACCGAACTTGCCAACACTTTATCGAGGCAAATTGCTTTCTTGAGCGCAAACGATATCGCAGCTTTGCAGGGTGTTTTGAAAGCAGCCTCGCGCAAACCCAACCAATCGTGAGCGCTGCAAGCTCTTGACCTGGTTACATTCAAATGCAAAACCCACTCCAATTCAGGTGCAGGGTACGTTTGAAAGCACAACTCATGTCGGACAAAATTGATATTTTAGGAATTGGGAATGCAATCGTCGATGTCATCGGGCCTACGGATGATGCGTTTTTAGTGCGCGAGGCCATTCTCAAAGGCGCGATGAATTTGATTGACGAGGCCCGGGCGGAGCATCTGCTACAACAAATGCCGCATGCCCTAACCATTTCGGGCGGCTCGGCAGCAAATACAACAGTGGGTGTGGCAGATCTGGGCGCGTCCGCCGCCTATATCGGCAAGGTTAAAGCCGATGCCGTAGGCGCGATATTTTCGAAAGATATCCGCAAGACCGGCGTCAGATTCGATGTGGATTATGCGTCCGAAGGGCCCGCCAGCGCCCGTTCGTTTATTTTCGTAACGCCCGACGGCGAACGATCAATGAACACCTTTCTGGGAGCCTGCCAAAATCTAAATCCCGCGGATGTTGATGATGCCACCGTTAAAGGCGCTTCCATTACCTATCTGGAAGGCTACTTGTGGGACAAACCCGCCGCCAAGGAAGCCTTTGTCAAAGCCTCAATTATCGCCCATGCTGCAGGAAACCGGGTTGCGATAACGCTGTCAGACTCATTCTGTGTCGATCGCTTCCGCGCAGAGTTTCTTGGCCTCATCCGCTCCAAAATAGTCGATGTCGTATTTGCCAACGAGGCAGAGCTCACCTCGCTTTATGAAACCGAAGATTTTGAGAAGGCCGTAGCCCAGATGCAGCAAGAAAACTGCCTCGCCATCGTCACGCGTTCGGAACTTGGATCTCTGGTTGTCGAGTCTCACGGTGTGATTGCGGTGCCTGCCTTTCCCATCAAGCATCTGGTCGATTCAACGGGGGCCGGTGATCTGTTTGCATCGGGATTTCTCACCGGCCTTTCGCGCGGGAAACCCCATGAGTTCAGCGCGCGACTTGGTGCCTTGGCCGCAGCTGAAGTCATTCAGCATGTCGGCGCGAGACCGCAGACAAATTTGCGCAAGCTGGCGCATGAGCACGGCTTGATGATCTAGTCGTGCCGGACTGCTCTCCGGACAGTCATTGAGTAAGGCCTATAGCGAAAGTTTCGGCCGCGCAGCCTATTTTGCCAATAACACTTGCCGGCATTCTTGCGGCAGTTGCGCCAGCGTCAGAGGAGGTTTCGGCTTTCCCGGGTGCGCAGGCTTTGGCGGGTGCAGCACTTCATCGGAAAACCAATGCTCCAACGATGCGTCACATCCGTCGCCGACTGGGACGGGATCTTGCGACTGGCAATTATCTGACCCCTCCGGGCAGGAAATACGCACATGGAAATGATAGTCGTGCCCGTAATAGGGCCGCACCTTATGCAACCAGCCATGGTCGCCGGGACTTTCGCACAAGGCCTTTTTAATGGCGGCATTTACGAAAATGCGCTCAACCTGAGTATCTTGCGCCGCCGCCTTGATCAGCGCTACATGGCTTGGTGTCCAGTTGGCATTGACGCTCAAGCGATCGTCCGAAACCATATTTAAAGCGGACATCTCCTCGCGCTCTTCACGCGAGAGCCTGTGATTTGGCATGGGTGTCAGCCAGATATCCGCATCAAGCCCGATCTGGTGCGAGGCGTGGCCGGTGATCATCGGACCGCCGCGCGGCTGGGAAATGTCCCCCACCAGAATTCCCGGCCATCCAGTTACGCTTTTGGCGCGGACGGCAAAACCTTCCAAATAGTCAATCAGGGCCGGATTGGCCCAGTTTCGGTTGCGCGAAAGGCGCATCACCTGCCACGCCTCACCGTTCACAGGCAAGGCTTGCGCACCTGCCAGGCACCCTTTCGAATAAAAGCCGATCGACCGCGCTTCCAAAGATGCAGGGCTATTGGCGCGCCCGAACAGTTGCTTGGCGGCAAGCGACGGGTCTTCGATATTGGTGATGGGCGGTAGCGCCTTTGGCTCGAGCGACCCCTTTTCCTGAGCACGCACACCAGAGATCAGCGCCGCAAAATGCAGGGCGGTTACAACAAATACTCGGGTGCGCCTGCCTAATTTCATCACTCAAATCCCGCGTCCAAAGCTTTTGCCCACGCGCAAGCTGCTGGATATTTAACCTTAACTGTTTGCCTTGGTGCAACTTTGCTCAATGTCTAGGTAACGATGTCTCATGATTCAGGTTTACCGGAGCCCGAACTTAGGGAATCATGCCTCCATTAGAATTTCAATGGTTTAGTGCGTTTTTGGGGGTTGGTCATGCGTATTTTGAAGATAGTTTTCGCTGCTGCTGCATTATTATGTGCCGGTATATCCACGGCATCCGCGCGCGTCGCGATTAGTGTGGACATGGGCTCGCAGACCATGCATGTGCAGGCCGACGGTGGCGAAACCTATGATTGGCCCGTATCAACGGCCGGGCAGGGCTATTCTACGCCGCGCGGCACCTACACGATCCATAATATGGAAGTAATGCACCATTCGCGCAAATATCATAATTCGCCCATGCCGCATTCCATGTTCTTCACGGGTGGCTTTGCCATCCATGGAACTTACTCTGAGAGAAATCTTGGCCGCGCAGCGTCCCACGGCTGTGTCCGGCTCAGCCGCGCCAATGCCGCTACCTTGTTTGCCCTGGTGCGCAGCGAGGGCGGCGGACGCATAACGCTCACCGGCGCGCCGCAGTCAAACACCCAGCTCGCTGTCGACGCTCATCATAAAAAACGCGTCATGGTGGCTTCGGTTCACCACCGTCACAAACATGCGGCAACGCAGGTGGCTTCGCGTCACATCCCGCACCACGCTTCCACGATGGCAGCGCAAGATTCAGGGCAGCACGCACCTCTGGCCTATGCTCCGGCACCACACAAGAAGTCTCTCCTGGATTGGCTGGCGCACCCCGGCGCTCCATAAGCCGAGCCAGCGCGCGGCCGAAGTGTTGACAGCAATGACTTTACCTTGTCACCGTTCTGCAGCACTCTGTTACGCCGTAGCCGATTTGTGATGAGAAAGCCAAAAGAGTGCAATTTGCAACTGTAACCAACGCTGAAGACGCCATTGACAAGCTGGAAGCGCTCCATAGCCGTGCAGTAAAGGCGGAACGGCATGCTTTAGAGTTATTTTTCAGCAAAGGAGAGGAACCTTCGCTCGAAGTCAGAACCCTGTTCCGCTATCCGGAACTCAGGGTTAGCTATGAGCCCAAGGGCGTTCTGCCATCAAGCCGTCGCGCCTTCGCAAAATTTTCACATGCGGGGGTTTATTCCACGAGCATCACCCATCCTGGCGCGTTCAGAAACTATTTGTTGGAGCAGTTGCAGCCACTTATCAGCGAATTTGGCGCAACACTTGAGGTCGGTGTCAGCAACATTGAGATTCCTTATCCTTACGTTTTCGAATCCGGCGATGAGCTTGGCGGGCGCGGTGTTTCTTCGGCGGAGCTTGCGCGGTTTTTCCCCATGCCTTTGCTTTCGGCCGTGGGAGATGAAATTGCTGACGGGACGTGGGAGCAGGCGGTCGGAGGTGAAAGGCCTTTAGGTCTGTTTGATGCGCCGCGCGTGGACTATTCCTTAAAGCGAATTGTGCATTATACGGGGAGCCATTGGCGTCACTGCCAGCCATGGATTATGCTCACAAATTATCACCGTTACGTAGATCAGTTCATCCACTGGGGCGTTGCACAAATCCGCGCGCATTCACGGTTCAAAACCGTGGTTCTCCCGGGAAACGCCATCATCACCGCACAAATGTCTGATGCGGAGGTGGACCATATTATCCAGTCCAACCTGTGGCATAAATTTCAAATGCCCGCCTATCACGTAACAACGTCCGACGGTCAGGGCGTGACTCTGGTCAATATCGGCGTTGGTCCATCAAACGCAAAAAACATGACCGATCACCTTGCAGTTTTGCGCCCGCATTGCTGGCTCATGGTCGGACATTGCGGCGGCCTGCGCCAAAGCCAGCAGATCGGCGATTATGTGCTCGCCCACGGCTATCTGCGCCAGGACCGTATCCTCGATAATCTCGTCCCGACCGATATGCCGATTCCGGCTTTGGCAGAGGTACAAGTCGCACTGCAAGAAGCAGCCGCGTCAGTCACAGGCGAGCAGGGCGAGGCGCTGAAACAGCGCCTGCGCACCGGCACAGTTGTCACCAATGATGATAGAAACTGGGAGCTGCGGTGGACACAGGAACGCAAGCGCATCAATCTGTCACGCGCAATAGCGGTCGATATGGAGTCCGGCACGATCGCGACACAGGGCTTCCGGCTGCGCGTGCCCTACGGCACGTTGCTCTGCGTATCGGATAAGCCGCTGCATGGCGAGATAAAGCTGCCAGGCGCCGCAAATGCTTTTTATGAGCGATCCGTTGCGCAACATCTCGAAATTGGCTTAACCGCACTCGAATTGCTCAGAGGCCGAAAAGACACGCTGCATTCTCGCAAGTTGCGCGCTTTTGATGAGCCCCCTTTCAGATGAAAAAATCCAAAGAACCTCTTCGCCGTAGAGTTAAAATCGGGCAACGCCAGATCGAAACGATCGGTCAGAAAGACGAGCTTTGGGCAGACTTTTACCACCATGCAATGACGGTCAGTACTTTGACCTTCATTTTGGGGGCGATGGCGCTGTTCATCGTCAACAATTTGGTTTTTGCGACCCTGTTCAACCTCGGCAAAGATCCAGTGTCAAATGTGGGTTCGCCAGAACTGCTCTATCTTTTTTTCTTTTCCATCGAAAATTTCACCACAGTCGGCTTCGGGGATATGCATCCTCAAAGTATCTTTGGGCATGGTGTCGCCAGCGTTGAAGGATTTGTCGCCCTCATTCAAACAGCCGCCCTGACCGGGCTGATTTTCGCACGATTTTCCCGTCCGCGCGCCAGAATTATGTTTGCCTCAAACCCGGTTATTAGTCAGCATGAAGGGGTGCCGACACTCATGATCCGCATGGGTAACGAGCGGCACAATACAATTACCGATGCCACGGCGGACCTGTGGGTGCTTCGGCTTGAGTTTACCGAAGAGGGTCAGCGGTTTCGGCGCATTCATCGCCTTAAGCTTCTGCGTCAGGAAAACCCGAATTTTATCCTGACGTGGACCCTGTTTCACGCCATCACGCCCGACAGCCTGCTTTATGCAAAAACCGCGGAGCAGCTGGCCCAAGAAGAATATCAGTTCATTGTTACAGTTAAAGGCATAGATGACACCTCCTCGCAAGAACTGCGCTCACGCGAAAGCTATCAGTGTGATAAAATAATTTGGGGTCACCGTTATGCGGATATGCTCACAAACGAGCCGGACGGCAGCTTGATTGTTGATTATTCTAAATTTAACCTAACACTTAAAGAATAAGGCTTACGTCTGAGGCTAAATGTAAATAGTTGAACACTTGCGGGGAGGAGCGCTTCATGGCGGAATTCCATCGTGTGAATATCAATACCCATGGCGAACGTGATATTATCGTCACGCGGGCGTTTGAAGCTAATCGAACGCAGCTTTTTGCTGCCCTTACCCTACCGGAACATTTGACGAGATGGCTCCTTGGCCCTATTGGCTGGGCGATGTCGCTATGCGAAGTTGATCTTCGTCCCGGCGGAAAATACCGTTTTTGCTGGAGCCGCGGTTCGGACGCACACGAGGTGGCCATGGGCGGCACCTATGTCGAAATCGACCCGCCTTACACGTTAATCGCAACCGAGCAGTTCGAAAGACTTTGGTATCCGGGACAGGCGCTGATCACACAAACGCTCAGCAAGCGCGAAGGCAAATGTAGCCTGCATATGACCATGTCCTATGAGTCCCGCGACGCACGCGATCTGGTCCTAAAATCCGATATGGCCGCCGGGCTCGAATTGTCCTACCAAAAACTGGATAATTTATTGCCGGGCATTTGAACGAAACTGGCATCAGTTTGTGGACACGTTATGTGTATCTTTGAGTGTGACAGGCATCGCATGATGCTGCCATTCAAAGGTAACACCATGACCAATAAACCCACCATGCCCGCCGCCATCACTTTAAGCGAAATTCTGGCTCTGCGCTCCCGCGTTTCTGTAACTGCTACGCAACCCGCTTCATTGACGCCTATCGGTGATCAGTTCCGTGCCCTTCAGCCGACATTGCCTTCCGCTGCGGCAAAAAACGAAGCTGAGGATATCCGCTGGGTGCCAGACGACATCAATATTGCCAACGGCAAGTCCTCGATACATCTGCGCTTGGACACAGATGTATTGGTCTGGTTCAAAAGTCAGGGCAAAGGCCATTTAACCCGCATGAACGCAGTCTTGCGCGCCTATATGCAAGCCAAAAAAGCTCGGTCTTAAGCCTTTAGCACGAGCTTGCTTTCGACGGTCGAATCGCCCTTCAGGCGGTAAACCAGCGGAATTCCGGTATCAAGTTCCATCGAGGGGATGGTCTTGGGAGTAAGACCGTCAAGAACCATCACCAGAGCCCGCAGGCTGTTCCCATGCGCCGCGACCAGAACCCGCTCGCCCCGCAGAACTCTCGGCAATATGTGCTGACAATAATAGGGAAGCACCCGCGCCACCGTGTCCTTCAGGCTCTCACCGTTAGGGGGTGGTACGTCATATGATCTGCGCCACAAGTGCACTTGCGCTTCGCCCCATTTGACGCGGGCTTCATCCTTGTTAAGCCCGGCAAGATCACCGTAATCACGTTCGTTCAGTGCCTCATCGCGGATTGTAGGCAAGGACACTTGATCCAACTCTTTTAACAGCAACGCGCATGTATGCTGGGCGCGCGTTAAACCAGAGGTGAAAGCAACGTCAAAGTGTAAACCAAGCGCCTTAATTCGTTCGCCAGCGGCGCTTGCCTCGCGCTCGCCCTGAGGGGTCAGTTCCGGATCACGCCAGCCGGTGAAAAGATTTTTCAGATTCCAATCGCTCTGTCCATGCCGTACCAATACCAGAAGCCGCTCGCTCATATCTTCTCCTCAAAAATCCTGAAGTCCCAAAACATCCACCATCGAATATAGCCCTGGCTTCTTATCCCGCGCCCAGAGCGCCGCTTTAAGAGCGCCGCGTGCAAACACCGCGCGATCATCAGCCTTATGCGTCAGTTCAATGCGCTCTGAATCGCCCGCAAAGATCACGCTGTGGTCGCCGATAATCGACCCACCGCGCAAGCTTGCAAAACCAATATCTCCAGGCTTGCGCGCGCCTGTTATGCCATCCCGGCCGCGCGAAGCCCGTTCTTTGAGAGAAATCCCGCGGCCCTGCGCGGCTGCTTCTCCCAGCATGAGGGCTGCTCCGGAGGGCGCGTCCACCTTCATACGATGATGAGCCTCAAGAATTTCAATGTCGAAGTCCTCACCCAGAGCCTGAGCCACGCGTTTTACCAAAACCGCCAGCAGGTTCATGCCGAAGCTCATATTGCCAGAGCGCACGATGACTGCGTGACGCGCTGCGGCCGCTAAAGCGTCGAGGTCCTGCTCGGTCATACCGGTTGTGCCAATGATATGCGCAATCCGCGCTTGGGCTGCCAGAGCCGCAAACTCCAGCGTCGCCGCCGGAACAGTGAAATCCAACACACCGTCCGCATTCAAAAAACTGGAAAGCGCATCCGACGTGATCTTCACGCCGTTTTCGCCAATGCCGGCAAGCTGCCCTGCGTCCGCTCCGATATGAACTGAACCAGCCATTTCCACTGCGCCGTGAAGCGTAACACCCGGCGTTTCGGACATGATTTTCACCAGCATCCGGCCCATCCTGCCGCCTGCCCCTACAACGACAAGCTTCATTGCTGCGGCTCCGGTTGGGCGCCGTCATAGCCTTCTATAATCAGAATATTGGCATTTGCCGCGCCTGCCCGGAACGATACGGCATGCTGATATTCAGGTGAGTCGTAACAAGCCAGCGCAGTGGCATAATCTTTAAATTCAATCACCACATTTCGAGCCCGGCCCGCGCCCTCTTTGACAGTGTGAACCCCACCGCGCACGAGAAACCTTGCGCCGTATTTCGAAAAAGCCACGCCATTCGCTGCCACATATTGCCCGTATGCGGCGGGATCAGACACCTCAACATTCACAATCCAGTAGCCTTTTGCCATTTCCTATGCCCCTTCAACCACCACGAGATCACCAACACTGATGCTGAAGCGCAGCTTACGCGCCGCTTGATATTCTGGGGAGAAAAAATAGGTCTTAGCCTGTTCAAAGCTTTCAAATTCGATAACCACCTGACGCATGCGCGCCTCCCCCTCGACAATTTCGCATTTGCCGCCGCGCACCAGCGGCGTGCCGCCATATTGTTTGATCGCAGCGCTCGCCGCAGCCGCATAGGGCTTATAGGCTTCAGCGTCGAGAACGGTCAGATTTCCAACAACATATCCTTTAGGCATATTATTTCCTGTAAGTTGAATTACGCGATGAGGTCACAATCTATTCACATTTACACGCTACTCACTACTCAAGTTTCGAGCAGCTGTTGTTGCTTGGTACAGGAGCGCCGGGCCGGATGCAGGATTTGCATTTCGCCTCGGCGTTTTAGTTTTGCGGCCAGATATAAACATCCTGAGCCCTGTCTGAAGCACCCTTTTCGTCCGCTACACAATCTCCTGAACAATCGCCTCGGCAGCTTGCTGCGGATGCGCACTCTGGGTCACAGGTCGCCCGACCACGATATGGTTCGCGCCCGCGCCAATGGCCATGCGCGGCGTCATGATTCGCTTCTGATCTCCGGCGTTGCTGCCCGCAGGGCGGATTCCCGGCGTGACCAGCAAAAAGTCCGGCCCAAGTTGCGCGCGTGTCGCGGCAAGTTCCTCGGGAGACAATATCAGCCCGTCAATACCTATGGCTTTGGCCTGATCCGCGCGCCGCGCTACCAGCGCTTTGACATTCAGGCTATACCCGGCGTCGGCAAGATCTGCATCATCATAAGATGTCATCACGGTTACGGCTAAAAGCTGGAGCTTCGAGCCGGCAACCCCTTGCTTGGCAGCCTTCATGGTCTGCGGGAAAGCATGAACTGTCAAAAATCGTGCACCGAGCCGGGCAATTTGAGCGGCAGCTTTTTCAACAGTATTTGGAATGTCATGGAGTTTCAGATCGACAAACACCTCTTTGCCGCTATCAACAAGCTCTTTCACCAGGTCGAGCCCCCCGGCGTAGATCAGCTCCATTCCGACTTTGTAAAAACAAACCGAGGGGCCGAGCGTGGCCACCATTGCGCGCGCGGCGTCGATATTCGGTAAATCCAAAGCGACAATCAGTCGGGAGCGAACAGACGGCGAAATCATCCTAAGCTCCATCAGGGGTCAGTTAATTTGGTTTACGGCTGTCAAAATGGTCGCCGATACGCTTCAGCAGGGCGCGTGCCGGTTTGAACGGCGCATCATCGCGCCACTGCGCTGCCTGCTTACGGCAAAAACGCGCGAAAGCCACTTCTTTATCAAAGGTAACGCGGTGCCCGTGCGAGGCGCTATATGTCCAGACACGAGCAGGCGGCAGGTTGTTCCAGATAATCTCAGAGACGTGGGCGTGAACCCCGATCACGTCAGCCAGCGCGCGCTCAAGCGGCACGGGCGAACTGAGGCCGTAGGTAAATTGCGTGAATGTTCCGCCTTCGCTCATCAGCGAGAAGGCTTCCGCAAGCAAGCTCAACCGTTCGCTACCTGGCTTGGTCAGCAATGGCAGACTTGAAACAACGGCCGAAATCTTGTCAATGCCATGCGCTGACAGCGTTGCTTTGATGGCATATGCGTCGCCTTCAATCACGCGCACCGATGGGTATTTTTTCGACAGAGCCTGACAAAACTCCGGGTTGAACTCAATCAACACTAATCTTTCAGGCGATATGCCCCGGGCCAGAAGCGCTTCGGTCACCGGA
>JANXSV010000253.1 GCA_025356505.1 Methylovirgula sp. | reverse complement strand
GGTATGGGGCCAGCGGCTATGATGTTTCTAGGCTCAGCAGGCAAATGGGTCATCCGCTTGCCGTTAAGTTCCGCACCCTGCCCGATTTCAGCTGAAAAAATTTCATTCATAGCTGGCGCAAACAGAGATGCCAAAACGGGTTGGCCATGCTCCACGAGCGCGACGGACACCGCCCAACGGGGGTCACCACTCATAAAAGCACGCGTGCCATCAATCGGATCGACAACGAATACCCTTGTCTTTGCAAGGCGATGCGGCCCGTCCTCAGTTTCCTCAGACAGCCATCCCGCTTCCGGTAAAAGCTTGAGGAGTTGATGCTTCAAAAATGTATCGACTTCGAAATCCGCCGCGGTGACCGGCGACATCCCGGCTTTATACTGAATTTCGGCATGGGTGTTTTCATCCATGCGGAAATGCGCAAGCGCCAGCCTTCCTGCCGCTTCGGCAATGGCGAGCATGTCTGACTGGAGCGTAGACAGGTTCAAGCCCATGCGCGCCACAACAATCCTAAAGCTCCGACAACATATGTGAAAAAGGTAAGCAACACGCCAGCCGAACGCGCATTTGTGCCGCGCTCATTATGAAGACCAATCGCATGCGCAATCCGTCCCGCCAAAAATGCGATACCCACCGTGTGAATAAGCCAGACAGAAGCCCCAACGAGCGGTAACGCCAGCAGCAGCCCAAGCGCAAACGGCGCATTCTCCACATAATTTCCATGGATCCGGATCCGCAAGGCAAGGTCGGAATGTCCACTATCGCCGATGCTGACACGTCGGGAGCGGCGAAGCACAATAATTCTGATAATGAGCGGGATCACCATCAAAACAATCAAAGCGATGTAGGCAGCTGAGATCGCCATATTCGGGATAGGTAAAAGTTGAGGCATTTGTGGAACTCCGCCTTTGCCATGGGTGAGCAAACTCCCCGCTAGATGCACGATTCAGGCCAAATTAACCAGCAAATTTAGCGATTTGGCACGGCTGCATCGGCTTATTCTGTGGCTAGTCGGGGCAATGACGCCTCAAATCGCACGGAATTTCGATGACTGCCCTAGCAACGCAAAACCAGCCGCCGCAAGAAATCGCTGTCTTGAACATCTATCACCTTGATCGTTGCAGACCCTGTCAGAATCGGTACATTTTGCGAGGCGCGCGTGACCAGCACGCACATGCGCCTCAAGCGTCAAAGCGGTAACCTGACCATGTATGTCTGCATTCCGCTCACTGAATACATTGGGCTAGCTGCGTTTGAGTTCACCTCAGGAACTTATGGCCTGAAACTGGCTCATGAGAGAAGCGACTTAACGGTCATTCTGGGGGTTTTTGACACTTTGAGCGCGCTGGAGGCGGCATGCGTGAGCGTGATGCGCCTTACTGGCCAAAAGCTGATGGCCGAGGTCTATGGCCTCTACGTGCCAATCCGCGCGCCAAAAAATTCCGCGCGGCGCGCTGGCCTAGGGTCAGCCACCCGCCATCGTCGCAGCAATTTTGCCCGCCGCCGCCGCATGGGCGGAACCCACCTAAGCAAGAACGTTAGTTAGCGCATCTGCGAAAATACCGGCAAATAAAATCAGCCCCGCGTTTCGGTTCGACCGGAACAATACCAGGGCAATTTTAGGGCTTGCAGGGTTGATCTTTCGCACCTGCCAGATTAGATGCGCGGCGAAACCTACGCCGCTCACATAAGCAAAGATGTGCGCGTGCCCAAGCCAAAGTGCGAGAGTGATAAGAACTACTGACGCAGCATAGAGTTTGGCGACACCCGATTTGACATTCTCACCAAACAGCCGCGCCGTGGACTTGATTCCGGCGATGGAGTCATCGCGAACGTCCTGCAACGCATAAATTGTGTCATAGCCCATCGTCCAGAAAATCGCCCCGGCATAAAGCAACACCGGCGCGACGCCGAGGCTATCTTGAAGGGCGGTCCAGCCAACCAGCGCGCCCCAGGAAAATGCCAGTCCCAAAACCGCTTGCGGCCAAGACGTGATGCGCTTCATGAACGGGTAAATTGCGACAAGCACAAGCGAAACAATGCCCATCCAAATGGTCAAAGCATTGAACATAAGCAAGACAAAGAACCCTATCAGCGCCTGTAAAACAAGAAATACAACGGCAGCAAACGGGCTTACGCGGCCAGAAGGAATGGGACGCCCGCGGGTGCGTTCAACAGCGAGATCGAGCTTACGATCAACGATGTCGTTGAATGTCGAGCCGGCTCCTCGCATGGCGATGGCACCGATCAGGAACAGCAACAGATGACCAAGATGCGGCCCTTGTCCGGCGGAAACTGCCGCCAGCGCCGACGACCACCAGCATGGCAACAGCAGGAGCCACCACCCCACGGGCCTGTCTATGCGCGCAAGCTGCACATAGGGCAGAAATTGCTCAGGCACGTAGCGCTCGATCAAGCCGCCATACATGGCATCAGGCAGGCGGAAGGATGCAGAAGAGCGTTGTGAAGTGCGTGAAATCGGATTGATCCGTCTTTAAGAGAAAAGGCGAGGACCTAAAGGGGGCCAGCCGGTAAACGCAGCTTTTCCGGAGCATTGAACGCGTTGCCGTTGGGGTTGCGGGCTCCACCGCTCCGCGCTTGCTGGCTTTGGAGCTTTCTCTGCTTGGCCACCTGAGCGGCAACGCCGCACGCTTTGGCAGCAACGCCCGCGAATTTCGAGCGCTCATCCGTAGCGTTTTTCACAATGTCCTCGGGAATATTACACCAGTTTTTATTGGCAGTGACGTAGGTAACAAGTTCTCCTTGCGTGGCAGTCAGGTTGCGAAACAGCGGACATGCGCCGATAGGATCAAGCTTGCCCCCGAGGCGCTTGGTCATTTTGTTGATCTGGTCAATGCTAACCTGACGTTTCGCGGCAATTTTGGAAAAGTCACTCTGGCAGGAGGCTGACGCCGCCTGGGCAAAGGCCGCAGTTGAGCTTGTGAGATATCCGGCCACAAGGCCGCTCAGACACATGCCCGTTATCATTGCCAACCGGGAAGCCGCGCGCACAATTGCCATGGTTTTTAACTCCGAAATTTCAACATGCTTACCGCTTTTTAACGCCAGGTTGCAAGGTGAACTCTTAAACATGGCTTTTTGGACATTTTAATGTCCAGTTGGCGCGCTTGCACGCAGTGCGAAAACCGATAAAACCTTGGCATGAGCCAAGATACCGCAAGCCCCTACCGCATTTTTGTTGAACAATCTCTTCAAACAGACGCTCTTTTGAGCCTTGAACGGACCCCGGCAAATTACTTATTCAATGTGTTGCGGCTTCACGAAGGTGATGTGGTGCATGTTTTCAACGGTCGGGATGGCGAATGGACAGCCAAGCTGACCGGGACATTCAAGCGTTCGCCGGCACTCAAAACATTAGAACAAACGCGGGTTCAAAGTTACAACCCCGACATCCACTATTACTTCGCGCCGCTGAAATCCGCACGTCTTGATTATCTGATGCAGAAGGGTGTTGAGATGGGCGCCGCTCATATCGGACCCGTCATCACAAGACGGACACAGGCCGCAAGATTCAATATGGAGCGTGCCCGCGCCAATATGATCGAAGCGGCAGAACAATGTGAAATTCTGGCCATCCCAACCTTGGGCGAACCTATAAAATTTGAAAAATGGATTGCCACCTGGCCGGAAGACCGGGTTTTGATATTCTGCGACGAAGAAGCGCCTGTCAAAAACCCGATCGAGGCACTTAGCGGCGCGCAGCGCGGAACGCCCTACGGCGTCATCATAGGTCCTGAGGGAGGATTTGACGCGTCGGAACGGGCCGCCCTGTTAGCGTTGCCACGGGTTGTGCGCATTTCGCTCGGGCCACGAATATTGCGGGCTGATACGGCGGCTGTTGCAGCGTTGATGCTCCTGCAAATAACAGTTGGTGATATGTATTAACCAAGGTAAACAGGCCACAGTCCTGCCGTAATTGGGGTCGAATGACTGTATATGCGTAGTTGTACCCGAAATGCATTGTCATTTTATGCCATCGTAACTTTCGCGTTGGTATCCTTCGCGGGTGTCGTCCAAGCCACAGAATGGCCTCGCGCCAAGGCTCCAAGCCGAAGCGAAAAGCCGAGAATGATAGCCTGTCCTGAAGTCGGACCGGATTATTTTCGCGTCGGGGATAGCACCACCTGCTTAAAAATCAGCGGATATGTTCAAGCCGACTATGTGTACCACGGCGGTAAAAGCAAATAACGCCGCCGCCGCGCAGGGCAACAGTCACTAATAAGCGCTGTCTTCAAATATCGGATCAATACTGCCGTGCCATTCGTGGGCATATTTGTCCAATAGGTGTTGGGCTGAGACTTTACCCTCGGCAATATATGTGTCCAGAATGTCGAGGAAGCGCGTCTCGTCGCGGCCTTGCGAATCTATCCGGCGGCGTGATTTCAGACCGTGCCGAGCGATTTTCAGGACTTCTACGCCCAGTTCCCTGAGATTTGAATTGTGGATAGGCGTATCAAGCCCAAGAGTCGGGACATCATCACGCATTTTCTGGCGCTCTTGCGCGCTCCAGCCCTTCACAAGATCCCACGCGGCGTCGAGGGCGCTTTGATCATAAAGCAACCCGACGAACAGGGCTGGCAGAGCGCAGAGCCGCGATGTTGGCCCGCCATCGGCCCCGCGCATTTCCAGATAGCGTTTGAGCCGCACTTCCGGGAAAATAGTTGAGAGATGATTGGCCCAATCGGAAATTGTAGCTGTTTCGCCCGGCATCTGCGGCAGTTTACCGGCCAACAAATCGCGGAAGTCGGCTCCGGCGACATCATGATAGACATCGCCTCGCTTGACAAAATACATCGGCACTTGCAGCGCATAATCAACGTAGCGCTCAAAGCCCATGCCGTCTTCAAAGGCAAACGGCATCATGCCGGAACGGTTAGTATCGGTATCACGCCAAATTTCAGAGCGCGCGGATAGCAGGCCGTTCGGCTGGCTTTCCGTGAAGGGCGAGTTGGCAAAAAGCGCCGTAGCCAAGGGCTGCAAAGCCACCGACACCCGAAGTTTCTTGACCATGTCGGCCTCGGAGGAAAAGTCGAGGTTGACCTGCACAGTGCAGGTTCTGAACATCATATCCAAGCCCCGGGACCCGACCTTCGGCATGTAGTTAGCCATGATCTTGTAACGGCTTTTAGGCATCACCGGTGTTTGATCCAATGTCCATTTCGGGCTCATGCCAAGGCCCATGAAGCCTATGCCCAGCGGATCTGCCACTTCCCGCACCTGGGCGAGGTGAGCATGGACCTCAGAACACGTCTGGTGAATTGTCTCCAGCGGCGCTCCGGAAAGTTCAAACTGCCCACCCGGCTCCAAGGAAATTGCGCCGCCGCCGGTGGCGTCATAAAGCCCGATGATATGGCCTGCATCTATAATCGGCTCCCAGCCAAGCAGATGATGCATGCCGTAGAGCAGAGCCTCGATGCCGCCGCGACGGCCGGGCTTGGTATCGTAGGGAACGGGAGACAAATCCGACGTGTAAAATCCGAATTTTTCGTGTTCGGTGCCAATGCGCCAATCGGATTTAGGCTTATTGCCAGCTGCAAACCACTCAATGAGCTCGGATTTTGAATGAATAGGGGCGGTATCCGTCACATCGCGTGCCATCAAGCTCTCTCTCAATTTTGTTATCTTGGCGCGGCGTAGCGCATTTTTGTGAATTTCTAAATAAGCTTTGCCGCAGAAAATGCTAGTGCGGGCAAATATTAAGCAGACAGCGCGATGATGCGAGAATATTCACGCAGAGCGACTTTGTAAGGTCATGTTTCCTCATTCCTTTATACCCTGTTCACAATACCGGACAGAATTCGATATTTTGCAAAACATTCCGCGGGATTAACGATTTACAGAATGATTTTTAAGATTTGCGCAAGGCTCCTCAGATACCGTACATTCTACGGAGACAGTATTCATGGCGCGGTTGGTCAAGAAATTCATTAGCAATAACAACGGCGCAACCTCTGTTGAATATGGCCTTATCGCGTGTTTGATATTCCTCGCCATTGTCGGCGGTGTTCGTGGCACCGCGGGCAAAACGACAAATATGTTC
>JANXSV010000249.1 GCA_025356505.1 Methylovirgula sp. | reverse complement strand
AACCCGCGCCGGCAGCGTCGCAGATCTTTACGTATTGAGCAGGCGCTGCCTTCTTGGAAGGAAGATCAGCCGCGCTGGCACCGGCAACAGCGGCAAGCGCCGCAGCAGAACCGAGCAAGAAGCTCTTGGTGAATGTCATATTATAACCTCCAGTTAAATGAAACTTAAGGGAGCTGATTTTGGCCTATTATCCGATCCCGACGAGATCATCGAATGCAGCTTCCTATCCCCTGTGGCTTGGTGGGATCTCAGCAACCGCTTCAATCAAACCAAATCGCGTCAGGGAGCACCCGTTCGCTCAAAGATACTGCTTGAAGTCACTTGCGGATTCAACGCCCAATTGTGTCAATTGCGTCTCAGAGGTCCGTTTCCCGAATTCTGTTGCACAAATGACACGGTTGAAACCACGCTATTTTGATGGCTTTTTCATACTCTCAAATCATAAAATCCATTAGTATCATAGTGATAGTCTTATTTTATCCCTTAATTTTCTAAACATTTTGAAAAAGAGGAAAATCCGCTGACTCGCCTCTGAGAGCTTTGCTCGCCTTAATTGTGACAGCTGAAAACATTCATGCGACGCGCCTTTTGCAATCAAAAAGAATTCGAATCGCCCGATACTTGAACTCCGAAGATGTGTAACGGGGCGTATCTCTATTTGAATGGCAAGAAGTCAGGTCGAGGTATTGATGCTGAAGCGAGCGGTAACCTTGCCGACAAGTTGAGATAGACGTGGCATTTGCATTTCTTCACCTGTTCGTAAGTGCCTATTACTATTTACAGGGTTGGCAACGCATCGTTACCCTTAAGGCTTCCAATCGGGGAAGCTGATGTCGACCTGCGCTGCTGCGAAGTTACCTTTTCGGAGCGCTGGCCGGAGACGGTAGCTGCCCTTTTGCGGCTATTGATGAAGAGCCAAGACCGCCGCCGCGTGCGCCGCTGTTTTACGCAGGCAAGACCACAACTTTGGTCTTCACCGGCGTTCTTGCATAGAGGTGGATCATGTCCTGGCTGAGAAGCCCAACGCAGCCGCTTGTGATGCCTGAACCAATTGTTTCAGGGTCACTCGTCGCGTAGATCGTATAAAGTGTGTAAACGCCGTTTTGATAAAGATGAAGTGTTCGAGCACCAAGCGGATTTTCGAGCCCGCCTGGCATACCGCGTGCATATTTAGCCGCTTCTGGCTGGCGTTTGATCATTTCTTTAGGCGGCGTCCATGTAGCCCACTCGCTCTTCCTCCCAACGTAAGCATCACCGCTCCAGCGGAAACCGTCGCGACCAACGTTTGCTCCATAGCGGGTTGCGTTTCCGCCTTCTTCGACGCGATAGACGTAGTAGTTGCTCGGATCGACGATGATCGTGCCCGGCACCTCTTTTGTTTCATAGCGCACCGTGCGGCGATAAAATTTCTGGTCTACTTTGCCGACGTCAACTCCGGGGATGGGAAACTTCTCATCCGGCATCGGGCCGTAAACAACCTGCGCCTCAGCAAAGCTCATACCGCCAGTGGACGCACAACCGCTCAGAGATAGTGCCCCGACTGCAACGGCAGAGCCAAACAAAAAGGAGCGGCGATCAAGCAACACTGTTCGTTGTGCAGCTGCTGGCATGGGTCCGGTATCGGCAAGAGTTTCATATAGACGCATGATCGATTGGCCTTAAGAGTAGTTAACAGAAGGGGTGCTGACGTGTTTAGTCCGAGCGTCTGCACAATGACCGCTACCATAAACACGAAGTGCGCAGTTTGCAGTGAAGTGTCCCGATTGGCAAGCGGCAGGTTTTGTTGACGCACACATGGTAAACAAAACATCAGCGCGGTATTTATGAAAGATACCAATGCCATGTCGCGCTAGCTGTATGTGCCCCCTTGAGCACTGTTTGCGGCAAAATATCGAACAATTTGGCGATGCCGTCAGACTAAACAAATTAGTCTCAGAAACCCCTACCCCAAACGTCGGAATAGAAGTCAGCGTTAACCCGAAGGTCAGCGTAGCTGAACGATCTTAAAGCGGGATGTCAAAACACACCGCCAGGCCTTTACAGGATCCAGGTCTGACGGCTCTTTTCATGTCAGCTGCCACTCGCCTCTGTTAAAAGGTCGAGCCTACGCTGCAACTATCAACATAGATCCTGGTCAGCACCTTCTAAAACGGCGACCTTCTGAATCCCGGTGATAGCAGCGCCTTGAATCGAGAACACCACCAGGCTCCGCTACCACGGCACCGGC
>JANXSV010000239.1 GCA_025356505.1 Methylovirgula sp. | reverse complement strand
CAGCGGCAATGGCCGGATTTTACCGGCGCTTTGAAGCATATTCACCAGCCGGAAACGCCCGCGGATATTGATCCGGCCTCGCCCGCTTATGCGCGCCTTGCCTATGATGAGTTGCTCGCGAGCCAACTGGCGCTGCGTCTCGTGCGGCAAAATATGCGCATCAACAAAGGCCGGAGCAATGCCGGAGACGGCCATTTGAGCCGTCACCTGATGGCAAACCTGCCCTATGCGCTCACGGGAGCGCAAAGCGCGGCTCTGGTCAAAATCCGCGCCGATCTTGCGTCCGACAAGCGCATGTTGCGCATGTTGCAGGGGGATGTCGGCTCCGGAAAAACCATCGTCGGATTGCTCGCGATGGTGAGCGCGGTGGAAGCCGGACGGCAGGCCGCGTTAATGGCACCCACCGAAATTCTGGCCCGCCAGCATTTTGAGCGCATTGCGCCCATGGCCGCTGCGATCGGTATCACAATTACTTTGCTCACGGGCCGGGACAAGGGTGCGGAACGTGCGCAGAAGCTCGCCGACATCGCGTCCGGTGCCACGCAAATTATCATAGGCACACACGCTCTTTTCCAGGAGTCTGTTGCTTATCATGATCTGGGGGTTGCCATCTTTGATGAGCAGCACCGGTTTGGCGTGCACCAGCGCTTAGCTTTGAGTGAAAAAGGTCATGCGGTTGATATTCTGGTGATGACCGCGACACCCATTCCGCGCACGCTGATGTTGACTTTTTTCGGCGATATGGACTGTTCCAACCTTCGGGAAAAGCCTGCTGGACGGCAGCCTATCGTGACCCGCGCTTTGCCGCTGGAGCGGCTCACCGACGTTATCGATGGCGTGGCGCGTGCGTTGAAATCCGGCGCGCGGGTCTACTGGGTTTGCCCCTTGGTGGAAGAAAGTGAGACTCTGGATGTTGCGGCGGCGGAAGATCGCTTCGCCTCGCTTTCAAGTGTGTTTGGCAAACAGGTTGGGCTCGTGCATGGCAAATTGCCGCCACGCGCCAAAGATGCGGCGATGGCGGCGTTTTCACGCGGTGACACCCGCATTCTGGTTGCAACGACGGTGATCGAGGTTGGCGTTGATGTGCCCGAAGCCAGCATCATGGTGATCGAGCATGCCGAACGCTTCGGTTTGGCGCAATTGCATCAGTTACGCGGGCGCGTCGGGCGCGGCATGGCGCAGAGCACCTGCCTGCTGCTGTATAAGGCGCCGATGTCGGAAACCGCGACCGCCCGTCTCGATATTATGCGGCAAAGCGAGGATGGATTTCGCATTGCCGAGGAAGATTTGCGACTTCGCGGCGAGGGCGAAATCCTTGGCACACGTCAATCTGGAACGCCGGGGTTTCGCATTGCCCGCCTAGACATCCATGCCGATCTGTTGCAGGTTGCCCGCGACGATGCCGAGCTTATTCTCAACCGCGACCCGAATTTGGCCTCGGCGCGCGGCATGGCACTGCGTCATCTGCTGTATTTGTTCGAGCGCGAAGAGGCGATCAAACTGCTACGTGCGGGTTGATTTCCACCACAGCGCAACAATCTTGCGCCATGGCGCGCCGACACTCAATTGCCGTACCGGATCGGCATTTTTGGCGACCGCGTTCAGATTGATTCGAACGAAAGCCAATGGCAAAAATGCGGGTGCCACGCTCTTTGGTAACTGCGCCACGGCCAATTGCGATTTTTGCAGATGCGAAAGCGCAAGTTCGCGCATATCGTTCAGAAGCGCCTTCAGTTTGGGCAGCGCTTCGGGCTGGCCTAGCGTATTACGTGTAAGATCATGTTTTTTCAACGTTTCTTCAGGAATATAACATTGGCCGCGGGCGATATGCACGGGCATCACACTCAACAAGCCCGCCATGGCATAGGCGACTCCGGCATGGCCTGCCGCCTCGCTCAAAAGTTTGGTATCAATGGGCGCGCTCGCCCCTCCGGTAAGCACGAGCGCCACGAACTGAAACAAGATCGAACAGGTTTCGCCGCAATAGCCCTCAAGGTCATTTTGCGTAATGAAGCCGTCGTCGTATAAATCCGCGATTCTGGCGTCGATCAGATTTTGCAGCGGCAAAACTGGCAGCGCGAAAGTTTGCATTGTATCCAGAAAGGCCATGGCTACCGGATTATCGCTAACGCCGTTGGTCAAAACATCGCGCCAATATTGCAGGCGGATTTCGCCAGCCAAAGCTTCGCGCACGCTTTCGCGCACCCGCGCAATCTCAAGACTGAAGGCGTAAACAGCGTGGGCATGTTTTCGCGCTGGCTCCGGCAAAAACAAACAGGCCAGCCAGCGGTCGTAATCCTGCGCTTTCAGCTCTGTGTCGCACTGCGCATACGCGGCGCTGACACTCATCATGCCACCGCAATAAGCGCTGTCGCAACTCTGCGGTTTTCCTGCACGAGGATGTTATAGGTGCGGGCGGCAGCACCGGTTTGCATGACTTCCAGCATGATTCCAGCTTCGCGTAATTTCTGCTTCAGACTATCGCGCACGACCTGCATATCCGCACCAACACCGAGCAGAAAAAGTTCGACTGTGCCGCGCGGCTCATCGAACAACGGCTTGAGGCTGGCGAGCGTCATGTCCGAAAATGTCACAACCGGCCAGGCATGGACCCCGCTCGGCAGCATCAGGATCGATCCTTGATGAGACATGTCGCCAAAACGAAAACCGCCATTGCCATAGGCATCGAGCAATTGCCGCCCGGGGACAAAGCCATCGTATTTCAGAGGCGTGTTCAAACCGCCGCCTTAGTGGCGGCTTTGGCGTCTGCCGCGGCTGTCGCTTCACTGCGCACACCAAGATAAATCAGGATCGGCGTACAAATGAAGATCGAAGAATATGTGCCGACGAAAATGCCCCACATCATGGCCAGCGAGAAGGACCGGATAACTTCGCCGCCAAACAACACCAGCGCGAGCAGAGCGAGGAACACCGTGGTGGCTGTCATGATTGTGCGCGGCAACACTGCATTGATCGAAAGATCAATCATGTCCGCAGTGCTGATCTTCTTATATTTGCGCATCATTTCCCGGATACGGTCAAGCACGACCACTGCCTCGTTCAGCGAATAGCCGACAATCGTCAAAATGGCGGCAATCGAGGTCGTGTTGAATTCAAGCTGAGTCACCGCGAAAAAACCGACCGTGAGCAACAGATCGTGCATGGTTGCGATGACCGCGCCCACGGCAAATTGCCATTCAAACCGAAACCAGAGATACATAAGCACCGCGATGATCGAAATCACCACGCCCAATGTGCCGGACTGCACCAATTCACCGGAAACGCGCGGGCCAACCGATTCGACGCGGCGGAATTCATATCCGTCTCCCACAGCGGTTTTCAGTTTCGCCACTGTCGCCTGCAAGGCCTGATCGCCGCCGGTTTGCGGGCCGAGCCGCATCGAGACATCACCGGTGTCGCCGAAGCCTTGCACCTCGATCGCGCCGATTTTCAACTGCTCACCTAGGCCGCGCAATTGCGCCATATCGGCCTGGCCGGTTTTGGCGCGCAGTTCGATAAGGATGCCGCCGGAAAAGTCGATGCCGAAGTTCATGCCAAGCGTGAAAAACATCACTATGGAGAGAATCGATAGCACCGCCGAAAACGGATAGGAAAAGCGCCGGAAGCGCATGAAGCCGAATTTGGTGTTTTCTGGTGCGAGGCGGAGCAATTTCATCGGTGCACCTTAAATGGGCAGTTTCGTCGGACGGCGATACTTATACCAGAGCGCAATCATCATGCGCGTCATGGTCACAGCCGTGACAATCGAGGTGAGAATGCCAAGTCCAAGCGATACGGCAAAGCCGCGAACCGGACCTGAACCAAACAAATACAGAATCAGCGCCGCGACAAACATGGTGACATTCGAGTCGACAATGGTGCCAAAGGCGCGGGTGAAGCCTGCATCCAACGATGCAATAATCGAGCGGCCGGCGTGATTTTCTTCGCGGATACGCTCATAGATGAGCACGTTGGCGTCCACAGCCATGCCGATCGTAAGCACGATACCGGCAATGCCCGGTAGGGTCAGCGTAGCGCCAAGCAACACCATCGCGGCAAAAATCAGCAAAATATGGACTGCGAGCGCGATGTTGGCGAATACGCCAAATGTGCCGTAGGTGATCAGCATATAGCTTAGCACCAGAGCCGCGCCGACATAGGCCGCCTTTTTGCCCGCATCGATCGAATCTTGGCCTAGCCCCGGGCCAACTGTGCGTTCTTCGACAACAGTGAGTTTGGCGGGCAAAGCGCCCGCGCGCAGCAATACCGCAAGCTTGTTGGCGGTTTCGAGCGTGTAATTGCCGGAAATCTGGCCGCTGCCGCCTGGAATCGGGCCATTGATAACCGGATCGGAAATCACCTTGTTATCGAGGACCACGGCAAATTGGCGACCGACATTTTCGGTGGTTGCCTGGCCAAATTTTTGGCCGCCACGAATATTGAATTTGAAATTCACCACCGGGCGTCCGTTTTGATCAACACCAGCCTGCGCATCGGTCAGGTCTTCGCCTTGGACGATGACGCGCTTTTCGATGGAGACCATCCCCGGCACATCCGTCTGAGGCAAAGCTTCAACTTCGGAAGCTTCGGCATTTGGAGCCGCGTTAAAGCGGAATTCAAGCTTGGCCGTGGTGCCGACGAGCGCCTTCAGGTCAGAAGTGTCCTGCAATCCAGGCACTTCGATCAGGATGCGGTCATTGCCCTGTTGTTGGATGTTCGGCTCTTTGGTGCCGGTTTCATCGATGCGGCGGCGCAGCACCTCAATGGACTGGGTGATGGCGCGGCGCACCTTATCAGTGACCCCGCCGTCGGTGACGTTGAGTTGCACAAGCCCATCCGCGCCCGGCACAATATCAAGCGAGCGACCCGCGGTCGCACCGGTGAGGCTGTTTCCCAGCGGCACGGATAAAGCCTGCAATTTGGGCAGCACTCTTTCAATATCGGCGGGATTTGGAATACGGACGCTGACACCGCGCGTTTGCAGGCCGATGCCGCCCGAAAGCGAGACTTTTTCTTCCCGCAACACCCTGCGCACGTCATCACGCAGGTTTTCCACCTGTGTGCGCAAAACCGACGGCGTATCCACCTCGAGCAGCAAATGCGCGCCGCCCTGCAAATCCAGACCCAGCACAATATTGCGGAACGGCATCCACGACGGCAGGGATTTGGCCAGCGATTCGCGCGAACCAAGCGGCATCAGGCTCGGCAGAACCAGCATGATCGCCAGCAAAACGCCCATAAGGACAGACGTTACTTTCCAGGTGGCAAAACGCAACATATCGGTCTTTACGCCTTGGCTGCGGTTTTGCCGCGCACTTCAACGACCATCTGGCGCAAAACGCGCACCTTCACATTTGGCGCGATTTCAACTTCCACTTCACCCGGATCATTGTCTTTGGTGACTTTGCCGACAATGCCGCCGGAGGTGACAATGGTGTCTCCACGGGCGATTTTCGCCAGCATTTCCGCATTTTCCTTGGCGCGGCGTTGTTGCGGGCGCAGGAGCAGAAAATAGAAAATGATCAGAACGATACCGAAGGGCGCAATCTGCACCAGAATATCGTTCATGCCGCCAGCTGCGGCTCCAGCCGCCTGAGCGAATGCGGGAGTTACAAACATTAAAACCTCCAAGGCGCGGAAAACAGCTTTCCCGCGCAAAATCGAGCCGGACTATAGCTGCCAATATATCGAAAGCAATGGCTTAATCGCCGCGCAAGTTCAAGTCTTGGCGTCGATCAGCGCTTCAACAAATCGGGCCACACCGGCCTCCTGACGCAATCGCCGGAGCCGCTCGGCCCGCAAAATGGCAAGCACATCTTTATAGGCGCGTTCAAGATCATCATTGACGATGACATAATCATACATGGTCCAGCGGGCAATTTCGTTGCGGGCATTGCTCAGCCGCTTGGCGATGGTGGCCGGGGCATCTTCATTGCGACGCTCTAAGCGATGCTGCAACTCGGCCATGGACGGTGGCAGGATAAACACTGTCACAACGTCAGTCCCTGCTTTTGCCTTGACCTGCTGTGTGCCCTGATAATCGATATCGAACAGCATGTCTTTGCCTTTGGCCAATACGGCCTCGACTGGCGGACGCGGCGTGCCATAGAAATTGCCGTGGACTTCGGCGGACTCAAGCAAATCACCATCTTTGCGCATGGTTTCGAATTGCTTGGGTGCGATGAAATGATAGTGAATGCCGTCCACTTCGCTCTGGCGGCGTTCGCGCGTGGTCACCGACACAGAAAGAGTCAAATCGTTTGCTTTATCCTGAAGCAAATTGCGGGTGATCGTCGTCTTGCCCGCGCCGGACGGCGACGACAAAATCAACATCAAACCGCGGCGGGAAATGATCGGTGTTGAGGCAACGTCAGACATTGGTTTTCCGGGGAGGAGCGCTGGCGTTGCAAGTGCTCTAAATCCGCTAAGAGATCAAGGCTTTTCGCAAATGTGCCGCTCAAAGACCAATTGAAGCGTGGGCACCCTTTACGCAAAACACTGATTGCCTTCCGCGGCGGACGAGATGGTCGAAGCCGCTTTTAAACCAGCTCTTCGAACTGATTATTTGAATTTTGGGATTGTTTTGCTGGAGTTCAAATCGAAACTTTTATTTAGCAGCGGGTCAAGAGCCGTGCCTTCGGACGCGTCGAGGATGCGGGTTTTGCCGTTAGGAAGCGGCTCTCGCGCCACATAGGCCGAAGCAGAAGGCGTAGGGTCAGCGCTTTGCGCAGCGCCAAACTTTGCCGCACGGGTTTTCAAATCCGCCTGCATGCCGGGCGACATGGGATAGGTTTCAGCAGGGCCGCCAGCTGCCACATCCGGCTCGATAGCGCTTTCAACCACTTCGGGACCCGGAGTTAAAGCAAATTGGATCGGCTTACCCAGCGCGCCATAGGCGTTTTTGGCTGGCCCCTGCGCCTTTTGCAGTTTTTCCGCAAGCGCATCTGCGGCCTTCTTGATCACGTCCGGGTCCAGCGATGTATCAGCCAGCAAAGGCGCTGCATCGTCTATATTCAGGCCCTGTTGGCCAGGTTTGGCAGGCGGCGGCGCAGGCAGAGCTTCCGGAGCGAGCTTGTCTTTGGCGTCTTTTTCGATCTGACGCCAGCGGACAACGTTTTTCTGGTGCTGGTCGAAGGTTTCGGCGAATACGTGGCCGCCGGTGCCATCCGCTACAAAATAGAGCTCTTTTGTCCGCGACGGGTTTGCCACTGCTTCCAAAGCAGCCCTGCCCGGATTGGCTATCGGCCCAGGCGGCAACCCGTCAACCTGATAGGTGTTGTAAGGTGTGACCTTATCCAATTCGGATTTGAGAATCGCATGGCCGAGCGTGCCTTTGCCGCCAACAAGGCCATAAACAATAGTCGGATCAGATTGCAGGCGAATGTGTTTGTTGAGCCGGTTGATGTAGACAGCCGCTACGCGCGCCCGCTCATCGGCCTTGGCTGTTTCTTTTTCAACGATAGACGCAAGCGTCACCATTTCATAAGGTGACTTTAACGGCAGGTCCGGCGCGCGCTTGGCCCACACTTCGGCGACAATCTTTTTCGAGGCATCGAGCATCTGGCGAATTATGACGTCGCGTTGCGCTCCTTTTGTAACCCTGTACGTATCGGGGAAAAGCGCACCCTCGGGGGGGATGTCGCGCACTTCTCCGGCTAATACATCGGTTTCCATAAGCCGATCCACCGCCATTTGGCTGGTCCAGCCTTCGGGGATTGTCACGTTATGCAAGATGGCCTTACCGCTGGCGAGGGTGTCTATCACCTCCTGCAAGCTGGCATTCTGCTTGAACATATATTCGCCGGCCTTCAACGATTTGGAGCTTTGTCCGGAAAATCGCAGTGCCATTGTGAATATCGGCCCGCTGGATATGACGCCCTCGCCCACAAGTTGATCAACAATATCAACGCCATCCGTGCCGGGTGAAATCAACACAGCCTTGTCGGTCGGCAATGGTCCCGGCGTGCGCAATTCTTTTAAGAGATAGCCATAGCCGACGACGGAAGCCACCATCAGAACGAGCAAAAACGACAGAAACCCGCTGATATTGGACAGCAACCCGCCGCGCTTCTTTTTTGGCTTGTTGGGCGGCGGCGGCGGCGCGGCTTCCGGCTGCAAAGCCTCTTTCGGGCTTTTTGCACCCTCGGCGCGCCCAAAAAAAGACCGACCCGGCGCTGCTGGAGCTTGCTCCGGCATGGCTCCGTCAGCTCCGCCCTGGTGAGTGCCTTCAGTCCCCGTCATGACGCAACAATCTTAACATTGGCAAAATTCATTTGTGTACATCTATCAATTAAAACCATCGTTGACCATAGATGCAAAGGATTTTGCCGGAAGTAAGACCGCGGCTTGGCAGTCCAGCACCATCCGAAGCGCCTAATTCACGCTTTAAAACGAATAATTTCAACGCCGACGCTCCCGGGGCGGATGTCTAATTTTTCCACCCTGACTTTGACTTTTCGGGCGCGAGGCTGGCGCAAGATGTGGTCGGCTATGTTCTGTGCCAGCGCCTCGACAAACAGAATATGCCCCTTGGCGACGATATCGGTGATTCCGTCGGTGATGTGATCGTAAGAAACGATATCATGGACATCTGCGGGGATATGATCGATGCGAGCGATCAGCACGTCGACGTTGAACCGGACGCGCTGCGGTTTCAAATATTCGTGCGGGAAAATTCCTATCATAATTTCGAGAACAAAATCATGCACAAAAATCGTGTCGGTGTCGTTTTCTGAATAAGCGCTCACGTCTGTCTCCCTTGCCAAACGCGCGCCAAATTCGGAGATATCCACGCGCGGGCCCGTCTTGTCTATAGACATAGACCTGCGCAAACCAGCCTAACGCGACATCAGAGTGACAAATTCGGGCCCGTTTTTGCTAATGCAAGATCTGGCTAAGGAACAGCTTGGTGCGCTCATGCTGCGGATTGGCAAAGAACTCATTGGGCGTATTGCTTTCCACAATCTCGCCGCGATCCATAAAAATCACGCGGTCGGCAACTTGACGGGCAAAGCCCATTTCATGGGTGACACACAACATTGTCATGCCCTCTTGCGCCAGCGACACCATAGTATCGAGAACCTCTTTGACCATTTCAGGGTCAAGAGCTGATGTCGGTTCGTCGAACAGCATGATTTTCGGGCTCATGCAGAGCGAGCGGGCGATGGCAACGCGTTGCTGCTGGCCGCCCGACAATTGCCCCGGGTATTTTGCGGCCTGTTCTGGAATTTTGACGCGGGTGAGGTAGTGCATCGCCACCTCTTCAGCGTCTTTTTTTGGCATTTTTTTGACCCAGATCGGCGCGAGCGTACAATTTTCGAGGATGGTCAGATGGGGGAATAGATTAAAGTGCTGGAAAACCATGCCGACATCGCGGCGGATTTCGTCCACCCGCTTGACATCATTGGTAAGCTCGGTGCCGTCGACAATGATCTGGCCCTGCTGATGCTCTTCAAGCCGGTTGATGCAACGAATCATCGTGGATTTGCCTGAACCGGATGGGCCGCAAATGACGATTTTTTCGCCGCGCCTGACATTGAGATTTATGTCGCGCAAGACATGAAATTGTCCATACCACTTGTGGACGCCGAGCAGTTCTATCGCCTTGTCGCTCTTGAGCAAGCCGGGTTTTAACGTTGCAGCTAATGACATCTGGTTGCCCTTGAAGGTTTTCGGCTCAATGATTTTTGGATTTGGCAAGCGTGCGCTCTATTCCTTGCGAATAGCGCGACATTCCGTAACAAAACACGAAGTAGAACATTCCGGCGAACAGATAGCCGGTTGAGGAAATATAAGGCCCGGTCCAGGCAGGATCCTTGATCTGCGCGTCGACTGTCGCCAAGAAGTCAAAGATACCGACCACTGCCACGAGCGTGGTATCCTTGAACAACCCGATGAAATTGTTGACGATTCCCGGAATAACAAGCGTTAGCGCTTGCGGCAGGATGATGAGCCGCATCATCTGCCAGTAGCCGAGGCCCATGGCCATCGCGCCTTCGTACTGGCCTTTAGGCATTGCCTGCAAACCGCCACGGACCTCTTCGGCCATGTAGGCCGCAGAAAACAGCGCAGTGCCGATCAGGACACGCAACAGATGATCGAACGAATCAGACCATGTCGGGTCAGGCAACAGAAGCGGCAGCAGAAACTGCGCCATGAACAATACGGTGATGAATGGCACACCGCGCACAATTTCAATGAAACCGACGCAGAAGGTCTTAACGATCGGCAATGCT
>JANXSV010000216.1 GCA_025356505.1 Methylovirgula sp. | reverse complement strand
AGCTACAACATCAATTTCACAATGGATCTCGCCTGCAAAGACCTTGGTTTTGCACTGGGTTTTGGCCGCGACTTCGGCGTGCCGCTGGATTTGGCCTCGATCACCCAACAAACCTTCATCCGCGCCCGCGCCACGTACGGCGGTGATGCATGGTCTAGCCAAGTTGTAAAGCTGCTGGAAGACGCGCTGAAAACCGATCTGCGCGCTCCGGGCTTCCCGGCGGAACTGGAATAGGATTCGTCATGAAAACACATGCGCGCGTGGTTGTAGTTGGCGGCGGCATCATGGGTGTGGGGTTGCTTTATCACCTCGCGCTCGAAGGCTGGAACGATATTGTCCTCCTCGAAAAAGGTGAGCTGACGTCCGGCTCGACATGGCACGCGGCAGGCCAGTGCCCGCATTTCAACTCATCTTTGAACATGACGAAAGTGCATGTTTACGGGACGCAGCTTTACCCGAAGCTTGAGGAGCTGACCGGCCAGGCCGTCTCATGGCATGGCTGCGGCGGACTGCGCCTTGCCACCACTGACGAAGAGGTCAACTGGCTCAAATATGTTTACGGCATTTCCCGGCTTTCGGGATACGAATGTGAAATCATCGGCCCATCCGAAATCAAAAAAGTGCATCCGTTTCTGGACCCCTTCGGCGTCAAGGCGGCGTTTCACACGCTCCATGACGGCCACGTTGCGCCTGCCGATATCACCATCGCCATGGCGGCCGGGGCGCGGAAACTAGGCGCGGAAATCTATCGCCGCACCCGTGTCACAGATATCAAGTTGCTGCCCACTGGGGAATGGCAGGTAATCACTGATCAAGGCAATATCACCTGCGAGCATGTGGTCAATTCGGCTGGCTCCTACGCCGATGTGGTTGGTGCCTGGACCGGACACAATGTGCCGATTGCCAATATGCTGCATCACTATCTCATCACCGGGCCGGTGCGGGAGTTGATCGATTTTGCACCGGAACTGCCGGTGGTGCGCGATCCCTACAGCCATTCCTATTTGCGCGAGGAAACCAACGGCATTCTTATCGGGCCTTATGAAACCGCCACCGCCCATGTCTGCTGGGATGGCAAGCCGCCCGCCTGGGATTTTGAAAGTGAACTCGTCGCGCCGGAACTGGACCGGCTGATGCCATGGCTGGAAAAAGCCGCCGAGCGCTTTCCGCTTTTTGGCAATGTCGGCGTCAAAAACGTAGTTTCGGGCGCAATCACCCATACGCCGGACGGTGTCTATCTCTCCGGCCTGGCTCACTCTGACCAAAACCTTGGCGCGAAAAACTACTGGATGCACACCGGCGCATCGATTGGCATTTGCCAGGGCGGCGGCGCGGGCAAATATCTTGCTCAGTGGATGGTGCATGGCCAGGCCGATATCAACATGCGCGAATTTGATCCGCGCCGCTTCGGCGCTTGGGCCGACCATGACGTCACACAGGATGTCGCCATCGCCGATTATCATAAGATGTATTATTGTTATAAGCCCGCCGAACAACACAGTGAGGGTCGCGGCTTACGCAAATCATCGCTCTATGACCGTCTCAGCGCAGAAGGCGCGCAATTCGCGCAGATTTTTGGCTGGGAGCGTCCGCGCTGGTATGACAAATCCGGCACGGGTGAGATCTACTCCTTCAAACGCTCAAACTGGTGGGATGCTGTGAGGCTTGAGGCGCTGGCCGTGCGCGAGCGCGTCGGCCTGATGGATCTCTCTACTTTCTCGAAGTTCGAGGTCACCGGACCCGATGCACACGCATTTCTTGACCGCGTTTGCGCCAACAAAATCCCGGCTAAAGACGGCGGCATTGTGCTCACCCATCTTTTGAATAAAAACGGCTTTATCGAAAGCGAACTTACTGTTACGCGGCTCGGTCCTGAACACTTCTATGTGTTGTCTGCCGCTGTGGCCCAATTGCATGATTTTGACCAACTCGCATGGCGCAAAGGCGCGTCCGAGAATGTTGCAATCGAAGACGTGACCGACGCCTTTGGCACGCTGGTTCTGGCCGGGCCGCGAGCGCGTGACACTCTGCAACCCTGCACGTCAACTGATCTTTCCAATGCTGCATTCCGCTGGCTTACAGGCAAGGTCGCCGTGGTGGCGGGTGTTTCCGGCGTCCGTCTGCTGCGGGTGAATTATGTCGGCGTACTGGGCTGGGAATTGCACTGCCCGATGGCGCAGATGCCAATTATTTTCGAGGCGCTTATGG
>JANXSV010000211.1 GCA_025356505.1 Methylovirgula sp. | reverse complement strand
GTTGTATTTATGACACAAAAATAAGGCATTTAGATACCTCTAAATGCACTTGCGGTATTTTGTAACCTTTGTATTTACTTTCCGCTCAAACACTCAATACTGTTTGCCAGCATCATTGAAAGGCAGGATGCCCAACCGCAGCACCAGAGAAACTCCGTGAATCGTCTGTTGCGAACTGTATCTCGCCTGGGTTCCGTTCTCGCAAAATAACAAGTCGAGGTTTACCTCACCGGGCCTATGCGCTAAACCGCCCGCAGGTGTTGTGAGGCCGCGTTAAGTCGGCGCACGGACAAGACAAAAATTCGGGTCAGATCGGACAAGACATGAGTGATGCGGCGGCTAACGTGAGCCTTTCAACAAAACGGTTTGAAGATTGCACTATTGCCGAGCAGCAGACCTTGCTTGCCAATAAACACGTTTCGGCAGTGGAATCCGCGCAATCCTATTTCGCTCAAGCTGACAGGCACGCAAACCTGAACATTTACATTACAGATGCGCGGGAGAGCGCCTTGGCTCGAGCGCGCGTCTCAGATGAGCATATCGCCAATGGCACGGCCAGAGCGCTGGAAGGCATCAGCATTGCTGTTAAAGACAATTATTGCACCAAGGATATCCGCACCACCGCAGCCTCGCGCATCCTAGAAAATTTTGTGCCGACATATGAATCCACCGTCACCCAAAAATTGCTCGATGCCGGAGCTATCCTGACCGGCAAGACCAATCTTGACGAATTCGCCATGGGCTCCTCTACCGAGAGCAGTTTCTTTGGCCCGACCATAAACCCGACCGGTGAAAAGCTGGGTTTTAAGACTCTGGTTCCAGGCGGCTCATCGGGCGGTTCGGCCGCAGCCGTTGCTGCCGGGTTTGCAATTGCGGCGCTCGGGTCCGATACAGGCGGGTCCATTCGCCAGCCCGCAAGCTTTTGCGGTGTCGTCGGCTTTAAGCCAACCTACGGGGTCTGCTCGCGGTGGGGCATCATTGCCTATGCAAGCTCCCTTGATCAGGCCGGCGTCTTCGCCAAAACAGTCGGCGACGTCGCCGCTGTGATGGACGTGATCTGCGGAGGGGACGCTAAAGACTCGACCTCGATCGAAAACCAAAACCTCGCCTTCAAACAGGCGCTCACACAGCCGCCGCGCAAGTTGCGCATCGGCTTCCCGGCTCAGGTTCTGAAGGCCGGTGCGACTGCAGACACGGACCGCGTCTGGCAGCGCGCGAGGGATATTGCCGCACATATCGGTGCTGAAATCGTCGACGTGTCCTTGCCCACATTCAAAAGTGCCCTGCCCGCTTATTACGTCATCGCGCTTTCAGAAGCCTCGTCAAATCTTGCGCGCTATGACGGCGTGCGCTACGGCCGCCGCGCTTCAAACCCCCGCGATATTATCGATATGTACGAGAAGAGCCGCTCCGAAGGCTTTGGCCCTGAAGTGCGCCGCCGCATCATGGCCGGAACATTTACCCTGAGCGCAGGCTATTATGATGCCTACTATCTCAAGGCCCAGAAGGTTCGCAACAAAATCGTCCACGAATTTGCTGAGGCTTACAAGCAAGTGGATTTGATTGTTATGCCGACAACGCCGTCTTCGGCTTTCGCGATCGGTTCGCACGCCAAGGATCCGGTCGAGATGTATCTTGAAGACCTCTACACTGTGCCGGTGAATCTGGCAGGCCTTCCAGCTATCAGCCTGCCCGTCGCCCACAGCAGCAGCGGCATGCCGCTCGGGCTGCAAATCATTGGCCGGCAGCTTTCTGACGAACTGGTGTTACAGGCCGCTGCGCGGTTTGAAGCGGCGGTAAAGGCTTTGGGCTGATCGTGTAGCGGCGGGAGCTTACCAGCCTGGCACTTTGGGCGTGGGCCGGGTGCTGTGGCCAAACGAGGGTTGAGAACTGCCGGGCGTATAAATGTGCGAGCTGCCAGCTTGTGGAAGCGGAGCGCTTGTTGACCCCGAACCTGTGGACCCGGAACCAGCAAGAACTGAGCTACCAAGACCCGAACTGCTGCCACCCGAATTCCCGGGAGCTAAATTACCGAGAGCCGAATTACCGGAACCCGCATTTGCCAATCCGGCCTGTCCTAAACCAGCATTTCCCTGTGCGCTTGCGCCGGAACTCACACCGGAGATTTCCCCCATAAGGCGCTGCGTTTCATCAAGCCCGCGCATTTTCTGCACCACGCTCCGCAAATCGAGCTCTTGCGGAACAAAACTCTTGGTGCCGCTTTCGTGAGCGCCCAACATATCAGCAGACATTTGCGTAAATTCAAAACGCATCGGCATGGCAATCGCCTCGCCAAAGGCAATGGCCTCACGGTTTCGGATCGAGGACAGGAAGCGGATGCGCCCTTCAGAACTCTGCGAAATCGCTGATTTGATGATGTTCTGGTCCGATTCATTCGACAGACGCATCGCAAATACTGTCGAACATTGCGACAGGATGGTCGAATCCACTTCAGATGGCCTTTGGGTCACGATGCCGATCGAGCAGCCAAATTTGCGGCCTTCTTTGGCGATACGCGCGATGGCGTGGCGCGTCGGGCCAAAGCCGCGCTTGTAATCATTCGGAATGTAACGATGCGCCTCTTCACAAATCAGCGCTATTTTATACGTGCTCTGGCCGATCACGCAGAGATCGAGCGCCAGCCTTGCAAGGACCGATACCACCGAATTTGTCACGTCGGACGGCAAATCAGCCAATTGCAACACTGTGATGCGCTTGTCATGGTGCGGAATACGGAAAATCTGACCAATGACCTTCTCGATATTGTCCTCGATCACAGTGCTGCGGAACATGAAGCGATAGCGATAGTTCTGACACAGGCTTTCAAGCCGCGTTTTCAGATTGCGCAAATCCAAACGGGAGTGCTTGGCCTCAAGCTTGCCCATGGCATCCAGGATCAGCGAGAATAAATCCGCCATCCGGTAAGGTACCGGCGAGTCCACGCCAATGTTGGAGCCTTCATCGGCTGACAGACGCCGGGCGGTTGTAGAGCCCGACCTGGCGGCCTGGAACCGAACTTTTGCCGCGACGATGATTTCCATCAGAGCGCTTTTTTCGCCCTCCGCCGCCTCGGCGCCTCGGAACACAACATCCGAGAGTTCTTCAAATGTGAACAGCCAGAACGGCAGTTCCAGCGTTTCCGCCCCGAGGGACACGACGTTTCTGCCAAGACCGCGCTCATATTCATTATGCGGATCAAGGATGAGGACGCGCAAATTCGGTATAGTTTCCACCGCCTTGCGGATCAGCAACGCGACAGATGTGGTTTTGCCCACACCGGTCGTTCCCACCACAGCAAAGTGCTTTGAAAGCATTTCGCCCATATCGACTGTCGCAGGAATGCTGTGATCTTGTGTGAGGCGACCGACCTCGACGCCTCTGCCGTTGGTGATGACATGGATCGCAGCAAGATCGCTGGTCCTAACCCGGTGCGCGATGGCGCCAATATTCGGATAACTTGTAATGCCGCGCGAGAAGATCGCTTTGCCCGACGCATCGTCGACGATTTCACCAACCAGTTCGACGTGGAAATGCACGGTATTGCCGTCGATTTCGTTCCAAGCGTCGAGCACGGTTTTCATTTCAAAAACCACCGCAATAATACGACGTTTGTCCATGGCGACGGAAATCAGCCGGCCAATCGACCAGAAATCCAGCGACACGTGTTCGCTGTTGAAAACATTGATCGACACCACACCTTGCCCGCCGGAGCAGGACACCAACCGTCCGATTTCACGGCGATCCGGTTGCAACGGATCGCGGCGCTCCTCGACCGACCTTTCAAAAGCGTCTGCGGTGTCGTCAATTCTGTTCATGTCAAAACCTGCGTATTTGGAATTCAGGTCTGAAAGTAAACGGGAATTCATTAATTTTTCGCTTCGCGCGCAGGATAATTTAAAGCAAACCCGGTATCTATTGGCCGGGGATACCTTGCTTAAACCGGATTTTTAACCGTCCGCATCGTTACCGGCGCACCATACGCGCTCTAATCGTTCAGACATGCGCCAAAACGCTTCGCAACTTCAAAATTATTTAAATTAACCCTGTCCAGCATTTTGCGGTTTTTTGAGCCAATGTTTGGTCTAACCGTTGCCCTTGACGAGCGGAACGAGCGGCAAAAACTCTGCTACGACATTTTCATAGACGGCGCGTTTGAATGGAATGATCATGTCAGGGAGATTTTCAATGTCCTCCCATCGATAGGCGTCAAATTCCGGCTTGTGCGCCCCCGCGGCAGGGCTATCGATATTGATCTCGGCCGCGTCACCGGTGAACAAAAACGCGAACCAGCGTTGATTTTGCCCGCGGTAGCGACCCTTCCAGCTTTTGCGCAGGACATCAGTCGGCAGGTCATAAGCATACCAGGAGCTGGCTTCCTTCAGCAGTTTGACCGACGAAATGTTTGTCTCCTCGTACATTTCGCGCAAGGCAGCGGCATAGGGAGCCTCGCCCTCATCTATGCCACCTTGCGGCATCTGCCATTCGTGGTCGGGTGCCACATGCTCGGCCAGACGTTTGTTCTTACGCCGCCCGACAAACACTTTGCCTTGGGCGTTGAAAATCATCACGCCGACACATTGGCGATAATCGGCCATTCTATCGCTCCGCCACAGGCTTGGCACCGCGCAAAGCAAAGGCGGAAACCGGCACCAGCGCGATACCGCGGGCTTCAAGTCCTTTCGCCCAATCGGCGATCTGGTCGATAGATGCAGGGTAGCCGTTGGCAATTCCGACAGCGCTGCCGTTTTTGCGCGCTTGCGCCTCAAGTTTCGTTAAAGCCGCAGCAATGGCATCCGGCTTTGGCGGCAGATCAATCACGACATCCCCCAGCGCAAAAGGCGTCGCGGAAGCCGGGGCCAATTCGCTCACCAAACTGCGCGGCGAAGATGCATCATCGAGGATCATTAATCCGCGCGCAGAAACCTCGCGCAGAACAGGCGTCAGCGCTGCACTTTGCGCGGTGAACTTCGCGCCCTGATAAGTCATAATCCCTATATATCCGGCAAATTTCCCCATCAGAACGTGGAGATTGCGCAGATTGGTGCTTTCATCTGCGTCACTCAACAATGTTTCAGGCCCGGGACTATTTGCTGGATAGTCAAAACTTTGCATCGGCACCTGCAACAGCACCTCGTGGCCACCATCGCGCGCCTGCCGAACCTGCCGCTCCAGCGTCTTGCCGTAGGGCGCAAACGCGAGCGAAACCTCGCCTGGCAGCCTGACAATCGCATCGGTCGTCGCAGAATCAGAAAGGCCGAGCCCGCCAAAAACCACCGCAATACGCGGCGCACCTGCCTTCAGCTTGGACGAAGTCACAATTGGCCGCGCATACACGCCCAGTGATGTCGTGCCGTCGCTGCCGGTTTTTGGAAGTGCCCCCGATTTGCCGGGCTCGATCAGGCGCTTATCCGGCGCTGGCGCGAGTTGAACCCCGCTTCGATCGGGAATTTCAATAATCATCGCGCCTGGCACTTTGCCATTGTCGCCGCGCACGATTTTTACTCCGCTCATCTGCTCGATTTGATCGGCGCTCTGAGCCTTGATCACTTTGGTGACACTGGCTGTGCCGTCAAAAGAAATACCGTTCGTTTCGGCTGATTGCGCAACATTTACCGCGGGTGCGCTCACTGTGGCTGTAGCGACGACCGGGGCCGGAAGCGGAGCCTCGATCACGGCTTGCGCGAAAGGTTCACCACCGTGTTTGTCATCGACGATATAGGCAAAGGCGAAAAGGCTCGCCAAAAGCACACCGCATCCGCCAACAGCAACCGCCCCATAAGGAATATCGCGCGGCGCTTTTGGCTCTGGGCGAGGCCCCATGCCAAGCGGTTTGTTCAAATCATGCAAAGACATATCCCGCAGCCCGCGCCTTTCGAATCAAAGCGCCCGCACATTGTGGATGTGCAGGCGCTTTCCGTCGAGTTAAATTATAGCTCTCGGACCCGTCCCAAGGACAATGCCGGAGAATACGGCCTTACTTAGCCGGAGCGTCTGGTGTTGGTGCGTCAGTCTTAGGCGCGTCAGTCTTGGGCGCGTCAATCTTGGGTGCATCGGTCTTTGGCGCGTCTGGTGTTGGCGCGTCAGTCTTGGGAGCTTCAGTCTTGGGTGCGTCAGTCTTGGGCGCGTCAACCTTTGCGGTATCTGCTTTTGGCACATCCGACTTTGGGGCGACCTCGGCCTTGTATGTGCCATGTAGAACGTCGAGCGCCGCATGAAGCTGCTTGTCGTCTTTTTCATCCGGCGGAACATAGGCCTGAGAACCGGTCTTTTCGTCGGTCCCGTTCATCAGATGCCCCTTCAACGAAGCTTCGCCCTTGGTATCATCCTTGCCCTTCAAATCATCCGGCACATCTTGCAACACCATGATTTCGGGTTCGATACCCTTGGCCTGAATCGAACGACCTGAAGGCGTGTAATAGCGGGCTGTGGTCATGCGCAGCGCGCCATTGCTCTGCGGCAGAGGGATGATCGTCTGCACGGAGCCCTTACCGAATGAGCGCGTGCCCAGAATTGTGCCGCGCTTATGATCCTGCAAGGCACCGGCAACGATTTCGGACGCTGAAGCGGAACCACCGTTCACCAACACGACCAAGGGCTTGTCTGTCCAAGCCGGATGCGTGGCGTTAAAGCGCTGAGCTTCGTCAGCATTGCGGCCGCGCGTCGAGACGATTTCGCCCTTATCGATGAAGGCGTTGGAAACCTGAATGGACTGGTCCAGCAAGCCGCCCGGATTGTTGCGCAAATCAAGCACAAAGCCCTTTAATTTGTCGCCCGGCATTTCTGCGCTGATCTTGCTGATCGCATCCTTCAAGCCCTGAGCCGAATTTTCTGTGAACTGGGTAATGCGAATCACGCCGACGTCTTCAACCGTGTGAAACCGAACCGACTTCACGACGATCGTGGCGCGCACCAGCTTCACTTCAAACGGATCTTTTTTGCCTTTGCGCACCAGTTTGAGGCGCACCGCGGTGTCGACCTTGCCGCGCATCTTATCGACAGCCTGATTAAGCGTCAGGCCTTCAGTGCTCTCGTCATCGATTGCGATGATGATATCCCCCGAGAGAACACCCGCCTTGGAGGCAGGCGTATCGTCGATCGGTGTGACAACCTTGACCGCACCATTTTCCTGCGTAACTTCTATGCCGAGGCCGCCGAATTCTCCATGTGTCTGCACCTGCATATCGCGAAACGCCTTGGCATCCATATAAGACGAATGCGGATCAAGCGAAGTGAGCATGCCGTTGATAGCAGCTTCGATGAGTTTCTGCTCGTCGGGCTTTTCAACATAATCATTGCGGATTTTTTCAAATACATCGCCAAACAGGTTTAACTGGCGATAGGTGTCGGACGCTGCGGCGCTGGCACTGGTGCTGGCGACCCAATCGGTATGCGTGGCCAGTGAATATGACGCGGCACCAACAGCAGCCCCAAGCAGTACATAAGAAATCTTGCGCATTATCCGCGAACCTTTTCCAAATCCGACTTAGCCCACCACGGGCCAGGGTCGATCGACACACCGTCTTTGCGAAACTCAACATATAGAATAGGGCCTGACGCTCCAAGTGCAAGCGCCGAAGCGGTTTTTGACGAACCGTCGCCCATGGATGCGACCGGCTCACCCAGCAAAACAAACTGCCCTACCCGCACGTTTATCTTCTCCATACCGGCAAGCAATATATAGTATCCCCCGCCGGCATTGATAATTAACAATTGTCCATACGAGCGAAAAGGCCCCGCAAAAGACACCCACCCATCCGCTGGCGAAGCCACAGTGGAGCCCGGGCGCGTGCCCAAAGATACACCCTTCTCCAACCCGCCAACCCCGTCCGCGGTGCCGAAAGGTTTGAGTAGATTTCCCGAAACCGGCAGCGGCAAGAGCGCTTTAGCCTCGACAAACGGCATCGCCGGAGATGTCCGGCCCGAATCACGAAACGCCTCCGGCAAGGCCAGATATTTTTGCGCCTTGGCGTCCAGCGCCGCCTGTTTGGTTTTATTTACCTCGTCCGCGGCGCGCGCAGCATCTGCCGCCTTGGCCGCTGCGGCATTTTCGCTCTCCATCCGCGCGATCAAATCTTTGAGGCTGGTGGCCTCCTTGGCAAGCTCCGCCTCGCGCTGCTGTTCGAGGCTAAGCGCCTCCTGCGCATTGGCCAGCGCGCTCTGGCGCTGCTCCACCAAGCTTGAAAGCCGCTGCTTGTCATTGGCGAAAAAGTTCAAACTGGCCTGCAAGGTGCGTTTTTCTTCGGCCATCGCTTCGCGCAAATGCACCAATTCGCTCAAATCCCCGGCGAGCGCCTCGGTTTCGGCCTTCAAATCCGGCAATACAGCACCAAGCATCATAGCCGTGCGAACGGCTTGGAGCATGTCTTGCGGGCGCACCAAAATGGCCGGAGGCGGACTGCGGCCCATGCGCTGCAACGCCGCAAGCACCTCGCCGATGACCGCGCGGCGGCTGTCAAGCGACAGTTTAATTGCCTCTTCCGAGCCCTTCATCGTCTCAAGGCGAATTTCATTTGCGCGTATTTTTGCTTCCGCTGCCTGCACTTTAGCGTTGGCATCAATCAAAGCAGCCGTAAGCTTGGCGCGATCTTGCTTGACCGCTTCAATTTCGGCTTCGATAGCGCGGCGCTGTTCGGCAGAGGCCTTCAGCGTGTCCTGGATGCCTTGCAGTTGCAACGACGACTTTTTCTGTGCGTCTGCGGGAGTGACCTGATTTTGCTGCGGCGCGCCTTGTGCCAAAGCTTCGCATCCCGCACCTGCGCAAGCCAAAACAGCCGCCACCAGCAGCATTTGTGCACTGCGATCAATTTTTCGTGAACTGGCTGCAATCATGAACATATGTACCGAATCACCCGTGGCTAAAGGTAACCAATGCTCACACCCTATGATAGGGGTGGCCCGTGAGAATGGTCACAGCGCGGTAGAGTTGCTCGGCCGCCATAACCCGGACAAGCTGGTGCGGCCATGTCATGGCGCCAAAACTCAAGGTCTGCGCCGCCGCCAGACGCACCTGCTCGCTCAAGCCATCGGGCCCGCCAATCGCCAGAACGAAACCCGGAACGCCAGCATCGCGCGCCTTGCCGATATCTGCGGCAAATGCCTCGCTGCCGATGGTTTTGCCGCGCTCGTCCAGCGCAATCAGCCGCGCACCTGCGGGCACAGCCGCAAGAAGAATTGCGGCTTCCTGTTGTTTGCGCTCATCAGCGCTGCGGGAGCGGCTTTCGTCAAATTCGCGTAGATCGGTTCCGGTCAGCCCGGCTGTGCGGGACGCAAGCTCGAGCCTCTGCCAATAGCGCGCCACCAACTCACGCTCCGGGCCGGATTTCAATCGGCCAATCGCAATAAGGCCGAGCCGCATATTTAAACCAACTTGGATTCGGCGGTTCTGGCTTCGTCGGGCCTGTCCAAACCCCACATTTTTTCGAGATTATAAAACTTGCGGACGTCGGGACGGAAAATATGAACGATAACGTCAAACGTATCTATTAGCACCCAGTCATTATGCGGCATGCCCTCGACACGAGGCGCTGGCCGTCCTGATTCTTTCATCGCCCGCAAAATCTTGTCGGCAATCGATCCGACATGGGTGTTCGAACGGCCGGACGTGATAATCAGCGCGTCAGCCATCGATGTCTTGCCGCGAACGTCCAGAGTTACCGTCTCCTCTGCTTTGGCATCTTCAATCTGCTCAATCAAAAACGCGGTAAAAGCCTTGGAATCTTCGGCAGAATAAGCTGGTACAGCGGCTTCGGCTGCTGCGGCAGGCTGCTTGGGGGTCTTGGAAATGGCCAGAGGGGTCGTCCTTATACAAAATATTCGATTGGCGTCCTTATAAGCCAAAATACGAAAAAGTCTTATATTTTTCCGTCTTCACGGGCTTTTCGTAATGCCGATGAGGATATTGGCGAGCGCCGTCCATGAATAAAGACAAAGGCGGGCGCAGTCATATCCGGCAGAATTGCTGCGTCGCTCTCGTCCAGACGATAGGAAGAGAGCGCCTGCGCGGCACGCGATGAGGCGCTTTGCAAAGTGGCTCCTGGCCGGTCAATCACCGCGATCGGCATCATTGCGGCAATATCGCGCCAGTGCTGCCAGCGGTGAAATTGCGCAAGATTGTCCGCGCCCATAATCCAGACAAATTTAACGCCCTTGCCGCGCAATTTCAGATATTTCAAAGTGTCATATGTATAACGAGCACCAATATCCTGCTCGAATCCGGTGACGATAACGCGCGGATCTTGTGCCAAATGGCGCGCTGCGGCCATGCGCTGCGCCAACGGCGGGAGTCCAGCCAGAGTTTTCAACGGGTTTCCCGGCGTGATGAGCCACCAGATCCGGTCAAGCTTCAACCGCTGCAACGCAATCCGCGCGACAAGCAAGTGCCCCTGATGCGGCGGATTGAAACTCCCGCCAAACAGCCCGATCCGCATTCCGCTCTTGAACGGCGGCAGGCGCGCCAACTGGCCGGAATTGTGCCTCACGGACGCAATTGCCCGCTGCCATGGACCCGATACTTGAACGAAGTCAGCTGCTCGACCCCCACCGGGCCGCGCGCGTGCATCCGCCCCGTGGCAATGCCGATTTCGCCGCCGAAGCCGAATTCGCCACCATCGGCGAATTGTGTCGAAGCATTGTGCATAACGATGGCTGAATCTACTTCCGTCATGAATTTTTGCGCGGCGGTTTCATCTTCGGTAAGGATACAATCGGTGTGGTGCGAGCCATAAGTTTCAATATGGTCGATAGCCTGCTGGAGATTGTCCACCAGTTTCACGGCAATGATGGCATCGAGATATTCCGCGCTCCAGTCCGCCTCAACGGCACTTCTGACGCGCTTATCCACGGCTTGCGTGGCGGCATCGCCGCGCACCTCACAGTTGGCATCAAGCAAAGCTTGAACCAGCGGCCCGAGGAATTGCTGCACGGCACGGTCAACCAGCACTGTCTCCGCTGCGCCGCAAACGCCGGTGCGCCGCAGCTTGGCATTTAAAATCAACGGTAAAGCCTGGGCGAGATCTGCCCGCTCATGGATATATACGTGCACGATACCTTCCAGATGCGCAAAAACCGGAACACGCGCTTCGGCCTGCACGCGCGCCACAAGATTTTTGCCGCCGCGCGGCACAATCACATCAATACAGCCGCCCAGCCCGCTCAGCATAGCGCCGACACAATCGCGGTCCGTTGAGGCGACACGGGAGATCGCAGCTTCCGGCAAACCTGCCGCGCTCAAACCTGCCACAAGGCAAGCGTGGATGAGTTCGCTGGAGCGGAAACTCTC
>JANXSV010000140.1 GCA_025356505.1 Methylovirgula sp. | reverse complement strand
GACGCCGCGGCGCTGGCACAGATTGACGTTTTTGGCGAAGATCTGGGCAATAGGGCGGTGGCGGAGGTGGCGGCTCAGGGGGTAAGCGAAGCTGCAATCACGCTGCAAGTGCGCGCGCATATCCGCTACTCCGGCACGGATACGGCGCTGGTGGTGGACGTGCCCCGCGGCGCAAACCGAACCGCACGGCTGAAACGGGCGTTTGAGAGCGCGCACCGCAAGCGATTCGGCTTTATCGACAAGGCGAAGCTGCTGATGCTTGAGGCGGTAAGTGTCGAGGCTGTGGGCGGGGCGTCGAAATTCCGGGAGCGTGCGCGAGGGGCTGCGCAGAATGCCGCACCGCGGCCGGCAAAGCTCAGCCGCTTCTATTCAGGCGGAGCGTGGCACGATGCGTCGGTTTATGTGCGGGGGGACATCGGCCGGGCAAGATTGGCAGGGCCGGCGCTCTTGATCGAACCGCACCAAACAATTGTGATCGAGCCAGGCTGGCAGGCCGAGATCACCGCCAAAAACCATGTCGTGTTGACGCGCAGCGCGGCGCGCGCTTCACGCATAGCACCCGGTACACAGGCCGATCCGGTGAGGCTGGAGATTTTCAACAATCTGTTTATGTCCACCGCCGAGCAAATGGGCGTGACGCTGCAAAACACCGCAAGTTCTGTGAACATCAAAGAACGGCTGGATTTTTCCTGCGCCATTTTCGACGCCGGTGCGCAAATGATCGCCAATGCACCGCATATTCCGGTGCATCTGGGGTCGATGGATGCTTCGGTCAGCACAATCGCGCAGCAGAATGCCGGATCCATCCGCCCGGGCGACGTGTTTTTGCTCAACGCGCCCTATAACGGCGGGACGCATCTGCCCGACCTTACGGTTTGCACGCCGGTTTTTGACGCGGTAAAACTGCGGATTTTGTTCTGGGTGGCGTCGCGCGGGCACCATGCCGATATCGGCGGCATATCGCCCGGGAGCATGTCCCCCAAAGCCACACATATCGATGAGGAAGGCGTTTACATCGATAATTTCAAGCTGGTATCGCGCGGACGTTTTCAGGAGGCGGCGTTGAGGAAATTGCTGCTGGGCGCAAAATATCCGGTGCGCAACGTGGTGCAAAACATCAATGATCTTAAAGCGCAGATCGCTGCCAATGAAAAAGGTGCAGCTGAACTGCGCCGAATGGTGAGCGAATATGGGCTGGCCACAGTGCAGGCTTATATGGGCCATGTGCAGGACAATGCCGCTGAAACGGTGCGTCAGGTGGTAGACAAGTTGCAGGATTGCAGCTTTGCCTATGAAACCGATCAGGGCAGCATTATTCGGGTCAAAATCAGCGTTGATCGGGCCGCGCGCACCGCGACAGTCGACTTCACCGGCACATCGGCGCAGGTCGCGAGCAATTTCAACGCGCCGGAACCGGTGACACGCGCGGCGGTGCTCTATGTTTTTCGCGTGATGGTCGAAGATGACATACCGATCAATGCCGGGTGCTTGCGGCCGATCAAGATCATCGTACCGCAAGGGTCGATGCTCTCCCCGGTTTATCCGGCGGCGGTGGTTGCGGGCAATGTCGAAACCAGCCAAGGCGTGACGGATTGCCTGTTCGGGGCGTTGAAGGCGCTTGGCAGTGCGCAGGGCACCATGAATAATGTGACCTTTGGCAATGCAAACTATCAATATTACGAGACGCTGTGTTCCGGCGCGCCTGCGGGTGAGGGGTTTAACGGCGCAGCCGCGGTGCATACGCATATGACCAATTCGCGCCTCACGGACCCTGAAATTCTCGAACACCGCTTTCCGGTCGTGCTGGAACAGTATTCAATCCGGCGCGGGTCGGGCGGCAAAGGCAAATGGAATGCCGGGGATGGCACCAGCCGGACGCTGCGGTTTTTGCAAACCATGGACCTGGCCCTTTTGTCAGGCCATCGGCGCGTGGCAAATTTTGGCACTGATGGCGGCGAACCCGGGCAGCTCGGGCACAATTTTGTGCGGCGGGCAAATGGCGAAATTGAAGTTTTGCAGGGCTGCGACGCGAGCGTTTTGCAGGCTGGCGATACGGTCACCGTTATCACGCCGACGGGAGGCGGATACGGAAGAGTATAGCAAGCATCCGCCAAAGTGTTGACGCATTTTAGCCTTCCATTTTCTGCAATTCGACCTAGTTTGCGTTGGTGTTCGTTGATCAACAGGAGGTTTCCATGTCAACACTACGTAAAATCGCAATATCCGGTGTGTTTCTGGCAGGTTCAATCGGAGCAGCTGCAGCTTTTGAAGTGACCAGCCCTGAAATTGCACCAGGCGCGACCATTTCCAATAAGCAAGTCTATAATGGCTTTGGCTGCAAGGGTGACAATATCTCTCCGGCACTGAACTGGACCAACGCTCCGGCAGGCACCAAGAGCTTTGCAGTTCTGATCCATGATCCCGACGCGCCAACAGGCGGTGCCGGTTTCTGGCATTGGATTGTTGCCAATATTCCGGCGACAACCATGGGCCTGCCAGCAGGCACCAACGGTAATGGCAAGGGTCTGCCCAAGGGCGTGACTCAGGTCAGGACCGATTTTGGCGCTCCGGGTTATGGTGGACCATGCCCGCCGGTTGGCGACGCTGCGCATCA
>JANXSV010000114.1 GCA_025356505.1 Methylovirgula sp. | reverse complement strand
GCTCAGATACGTCTGTTCACCGGAGCCGAGGTTCAGATATCCAGCGATGACACCTATCAACGCGCGATCGTCATCTTTGACGGTAACGATGAGCAGCGCTTGGCCGCCGCACGCTCGCAATGGGCGAAGCTGAAATCAGAGGGCTTCTCCCTAACCTATTGGCAACAGGGCGAAAACGGCGGCTGGATAAAAAAGGCTTAGCCAAAAGGCGTCCGGCTACGGATCAATTCGTGCTGTTTTTGCGCACAACATAATGGCCGCTTTTATCCCGCATGAACGATTCTTTGACCTGCGGATGCCGCAATGGCTCGCCGGAGGTATCGGGCAGAAGATTTTGCTCGGACACATAGGCGATATATTCTGTCTCGGAATTTTCGGCGAAAAGATGATAAAATGGCTGGTCGCGCGAAGGCCGAACGTCCGCAGGAATGGAGTTCCACCACTCTTCCGAATTTGAAAAAGACGAATCAACATCAAAGACGACACCGCGAAACGGATACACGCGGTGCTTCACGACTTCACCAATTCCAAATTTAGCCTGACGAAACTTCATCTCAATCCTGATTCAATGCCACGCCGTGTAGTCGGCCTGCGCCGTATGATAGTCCGAATTCGTTTTTGCTTAAAGTCCGTATCTTTGAGCCAGTTCCGGGTCTTTCGCGCTCACCTGGCGCGCCAGATCAACGATCACTTTGGCCTGCTTCCATGTCGCATCGTCCTGCATGCGCCCATCGATCATCACAGCACCAGTGCCATCCGGCATAGCTTCAAGAATACGCCTTGCAAAGGCCACCTCGGCGGCATCCGGCGAAAATACATCTCTGGCGATTGCAATCTGGCTCGGATGCAATGTCCAGGCGCCTGCACACCCCAGCAGAAACGCATTACGGAATTGCACCTCGCAGGCCGCACTATCCGAAAAATCGCCGAACGGACCATAAAAGGCTTTGAGTCCATTTGCAGCGCAGGCATCGACCATTTTCGCCAAAGTGTAGTGCCACAAATCCTGCTGATGGGCGAACCGATGCGAGGTCGCGGCATTTGTGTCGGCCAAAACCTTATATTCAGGATGGCCGCCGCCAACACGCGTGGTTTTCATACCGCGAGACGCTGCCAGATCAGCGGGGCCGAGGCTCATGCCGTGCATCCGCGGTGAGGCCGACGCAATGCTACCGACATTGGCGACGCCTTCCGCGGTTTCGAGAATCGCGTGGATGAGAATGGGCTTGGTCACGCCACTTTTTGCTTCCAATTGCGCAAGCAACTGGTCGAGATAATGAATGTCCCATGCCCCCTCGATTTTTGGAGCCATAACCACATCAAGCTTATTGCCGACCGCCGCGATTATTTGCGTGAGGTCATCCAGCATCCAAGGCGAATTGAGCGCATTGATGCGCACCCAGAGCCCGGTGGAGCCGAACTGCGTCTCCTGCGCCATTTCGATAAAACCGCGCCTTGCCTCGCCTTTATGCTCAAGCGGAATGGCGTCTTCCAGGTTGCCGAGGATCACATCAACTTGCGTCACCAACTCGGCTGCCTTTGCGCGCAGTTTGGCGATATGCGGCGGCACAAAATGTATCATGCGCTCAACCCGGACTGGCAAATTGCGCAGCGGCTGAGGCGCACCAAGGACGAGAGGTTCAAAAAATCGCCTGGGTAGTTTCATTTGCGGCCTCATTGAGCGGTTTCGCGGGGGAGCGAACTCCATAGACCGCAAGCCGCCACAAAACGCAATTGGCCGAAGGTGTGAACCTCCGGCCAGCCAAAGTTCAAATTGATAGGGACGAGCTTATTCTTTCAACACCAAATTGTTGTCGGCACAAAAATCGACCGCATCGGCTTCAATGGCAGCATCGTCCTCAAACGCGCCACGAATATCAAAGCTACAGCCTTTTTTCGTGTCGAGTTTGATAGAGGTGCTCTTGCCGGGTGCCAGCGGCTTCGGAACAACATTCTTGCCGGCTTCTGAACCGGCTGCGCCGATGGTTAACGCAGTAACCGCCACCGCTCTTGCATTGGTGATTTTGAGGGTCACCGACGTCGGCATCTTCATCTTTTTTACAGGCTTCGCCATTTTGGTTTTCGGCTTCATCGCCGCTTTAGCGGCATCTGCGCCTTCATCCATAATGCCTTGAGTGAGGTCAGGGGTGGCTGGCGGAGCCATTTGCGCCCAAGCTGCGGAACTGAAACCCGCTACAAGTGCCACCGCGCCAATAAGGTATTGAATTTTTCTCATTTCTAACTCCCTCTACCAACTCAAAAACATACTCAACTGTGAGACTACCCAAACTTTGTCGAATTGCCAATTATTTGTGTACATCACCGCAACATGCACCAAATGCGTAGCTGGCCGCGTTAAAGCGCCGGGTTCAGTTTTGCGGCCAAGCCGCCAAGAATGCGCGTTTTCGCTGCGGCACTGTGCAACATAGGCAGAATATCTTGCGTTGTTTCGGCAATCAGGAACGGAACCTCCGTCGTCGCGCGGATGAACTGCGTAACGCGCATGTGTTCCATTAACGCCAATAGGGGGTTCCAAAATCCGTTAATATTGGCAATCAGAACCGGCTTCGCATGCCGATCGAGCTGCACCCATGTCATCTGTTCGACAAGCTCTTCCAATGTCCCGACGCCGCCGGGCAGAGCGACGAAAGCGTCGGCGCGCTCAAACATCATCCGCTTGCGCGTATGCATATCATCAACGACGATCAACTCTTGGGCGTCTTTCATCATCGCTTCTTTACGAATGAGAAAATCCGGAATGATCCCGGCGACATAACCGCCATTGTCCAACACGGCGCGCGCCACTGTGCCCATCAGCCCGTTGACGCCGCCGCCATACACTAGCCCGATCCCCGATTCAGCCATCAGCCTGCCAAGCATAACTGCCGAAGCTGTAAAAGCTGGATCCGTTCCGGCGCTTGAACCGCAATAAACACAAATGTTTCGAATCGGCGAAGGCGTCAGAATTTCATCCATGCTGTCTTTGTGCCGTGGCCAAATCCTTTGGTCAAGAACGCGAATATTCTTTTTGTCAGCTGTCATCAGATAGTGCACATTGTTGCAGAATATCACCGAAGGTTAGAGCAAGATGTGGTCCGCGTTAAAATTGTCATTGTCACAAATGTCGCAGGGCGCGCGCGCTGCCGCCCTCGCTGGCGTTGCTGCCGTGGCCATCATCGGATTAAACGCCTGGCGCTTGGCCAATGCGCCCATTGGCGGAGCAGGGCCGGGCTCATCTCATGCCGAGGCTCCGGTAGACGCTCAGGTAAATAACAGTTCGAAGCCAAACCAAACCAGTGCCGAAACTGCGGCGTCCAATAGCTCAGCTCCGGCCAAGTCCGATGCAGCCGCAAAGCCTGATGCGGCTCAGATGTCGGCCTCCGCGCCCGCTGCGCCAGCGCAGACTGAAACAGCGAAACCAAGCTTTGATATTGCCCGCGTCGAGCGCGACGGGTCTGCGCTTGTGGCAGGCCGGGCGCAGCCTGGCTCCACAGTCGATTTGCTCGATGACGGCAAGGTGATCGGCACCATCAAAACCGACGATACCGGCCAATTTGTCATGTTACCTAAAGCTTTAGCGCCTGGCTCGCATTTGCTGTCATTGAACAAAAAAGCGCCGGATGGATCGGTTGCGGCTTCGGAGCAAAGCATTACCGTCATCGTGCCGCAAACCAAACAGCAGGAGGTTATCGTCGCGCTGACCGCGCCGGGAGAGGCGACCAAGCTTTTGTCGGATGCCAAGCCCGCTGACGCCAAACCCGACGCGACCTCGCCAACGCACCTGTCACAGGCCAAGCCCGCCTTTGAAGGCAACGTGCTCATCCGCACGGTGGAAGCCGGTGAAGGCGGTGCGCTCTTTGCTACGGGATCGGCTCCGCCCGGCTCGGAAATCCAGCTTTATCTCAGCGGAACCCTCATCGCCAAAGCCATTGCCGCGATTGATGGACATTGGTCTCTCAAGGTCGAAAAGGGTCTTAAGCCGGGTGCCTATCGCGTTCGCGCTGATGCGCTCAGCCCGAAAGGGGAGATCATGTCGCGCGCCGAGGTTCCATTCGATTTCCCCGCTGACGTTATGGCTTCCAACCCGACCAGCCCGCACGCTGCTCCCGCAGCGTCCACATCGTCAAGCATGACGACATCATCGAACGTGGCCGCCACAACAACGCAGACAAGCGCGGGCGTCAACGCCAAACTGGCCACGCCTGCGACCCAGCTCACAACCGCCCCCCAAAGCGATCGCCCTGCGACAGCTTCGTCTGCCGGAACTGCTCAAACCGGCTCCGCTCAGCCTCAGGCCAGCGCGGATGCCGTCGTCGCGCAACTTGATACGGCGAAGGTATCGCGCGGTGACAGCCTGTGGCGTATCAGCCGCAAGATTTACGGCAAAGGGTTGCGCTACACGCAGATTTACGAGGCAAACACCAAGCAAATCCGTGATCCAAGGCTGATTTATCCAGGACAACTGCTCGTGCTGCCCTCAGATAAAGCGCCAAATTAGGCTGTGTAGGCGATGATTTCCTGCGCCTGACGGCCAAGTCCGGCTATGCCCAGCGAAACTGTATCTCCCGCAACCAAATAGCGCGGCGGTTTCATACCCATACCAACGCCAGGCGGCGTGCCTGTGGTGATCACGTCGCCAGGCTCAAGGATGAGAAACTGCGAAATATAGGAAACGAGCGTTTTGACGCCGAAAATCATCGTTTTGGTGTTACCGCGCTGCATGCGCTCGCCGTTGACATCTAAAAACATGTCCAGATCTTGCACATCGGCAATTTCGTCGAGCGTCACGAGCCAAGGGCCGAGCGGACCGAAAGTCGCGCAGCCCTTACCCTTCATCCACTGGCCGCCGCGTTCAATCTGATAGGCGCGTTCGGAAACGTCGTGGCAGATGGTTAATCCGGCGACATAATCCAATGCCTTATCCTCAGAAACATAGGCGCAGCGTGATCCGATGACGATGGCCAGCTCAACTTCCCAATCGGTTTTGACTGAACCCTTAGGGATCATCACCGGATCGTTGGGCCCGACAATGCAGGATGGCGCCTTGTTGAATAAAATCGGCTCAAGCGGCACGGCTGCGCCTGTTTCGGCAGCATGATCAGCATAGTTTAG
>JANXSV010000036.1 GCA_025356505.1 Methylovirgula sp. | reverse complement strand
CGAATACGACGTGAAAAACCAGAAAATCATCGACGGGAGCGCGCAGATAGCCGATGCGCTGGGCAAACACATCCGAGGATTGCACAGCATGGCGGCAGCCATAAAGCGCAGTGTAGAGCGCGACATCACCAGTTGAAAATGTGCGGGGGGTGGCATGGTGAAACACCTGACCGACACGAAAATCCTCAAAGAAATAGCCTGGTTTGGATTTTTGCGAGGGTGTTGGCATAGACCGGTCCTTCATTGCTTAGGTTTATTGTAAAACTACCCAGCTTCGTTGATAATCTGCGGTTTTTCGAGCAAACTTCTGTCTTCAAGCCCAGAGCGCACATGAAGTTCCGGACTGAGACGCCAATCACCGCGTCACGCGAGGCCTTAGGGGTGAGGAGGTAATCAGCCTTCCGCGCGCAACCTCCTACCGGAACAGGCTGTCTAGAAGACGTGCGGGCGGAGATAGCGGGCGATGACGTCCTCGATGAAAAAGATCGCCAGAAAGGCGATGATCGGGGAAATGTCGATGCTGCCCATGGACGGAAGGTAGCTGCGGATGCGCCCCAGAAGCGGCTCTGTCAGAGCATTCAGCGTGGTCCAGATGGATCGCACGAGGTTATTGCTGAGGTTAATGACATTAAAGGCGATCAACCAGGACAGGATGATGCTGCCAAGAAGAATGTAACGATAAAGATCAAGAATAATGACGACGAGGTCGAGGATGGCTTGCATCGGGCTTCTCCGGCTAACGGGTTTCAGCCGGGCATGTTTCCAGCTGCAGGTTATATGGTGGGACTACAAGGCTCGGTATTATGGTCCGTTTGGCACCTTGGAATGCGAGGTTGATTTTCTTTAGCTCAATCGCATCATACAGCGCTCAAGGTCAAGCGGCGCTGTCGGGCAGAGATGCTTGCGCTTGCCCAAAAAAAGCCTTTTACACCCTGTTAACCACGATTGTGGAAGTCCGATTTCAAGGTGAATCATTTGCCAGCAATGATGGTTTCCAAAACCTTCTATTAACCAAAAGTGCGCTAACCATAATGTGTATCTGGCAGTGTCGTCTGCCAAAGAGTGGTTTTGCCGACAGATTGTGGAGTTTGGAGATGAGTATTTTGCTGGCAGGGCGTACATTCCGCCTTATCGCTGCGCTTGGCGCGGGTTTGGCCTTGAGTGCCTGCGCGAAAAATTCTGCCGATGATCTTATGGGCGGAAGTGGTGCGAATGGTGCCAATGGTATGAATGGCGGCCTCGCCAATGCCGGAGCCTCGACACCGGGTTCGATTCAGGATTTTACGGTCAATGTCGGCGATCGCGTGTTTTTCGAATCCGATCAGACGGATCTGAATTCCACCGGACAGGCGACGCTGGATAAGCAGGCGCGCTGGTTGAGCCAATATGGCACCTATGCTTTCACCGTGGAGGGCCATGCCGATGAGCGCGGCACCCGCGAGTATAATTTTGCACTCGGAGCCCGCCGCGCTGAATCTGTCAAATCCTATCTGATTTCCAAGGGCATTGCCTCGGCACGCATCAAGACCGTGAGCTATGGCAAAGAACGTCCGGTTGCCACATGCAACGACATTTCCTGCTGGTCGCAAAACCGACGCGCAGTCACAGTTCTGAACGGTGGCCAGAGCTAGGCTTTCATCGCCGCGCTTGACCGCTTTTCAGTTTTTAGACCCCTCAACTTTAACGGCGCTCGCAAGGGTGCCGTTTTTTTGTATGTGCGATCATATTTTCGCCGCGAGATTCGGTGTAGTAGGATATTAAATTAAGCGGACAGGACGCGCGCATGAGAATTTTCAACGTTATAAGAGTGGGCGGGCTGGTTTTGGGCTTGAGCGCAGGAATGGTCGGCGCTTTGGCTCAATCGCTGCGTCCGCCGGTCATTTTGCAGAACGATGGCACGGAAGATGATATGCCGGTTCAGCCGGATGAGTCAGGGCTCTTGCTGCGTATCAACAAGCTGGAAAATGCACTGCGGCAGATGAATGGCCAGATCGAGCAATTGCAGTTCCAGAACCGGCAGTTGCAAGATCAGATGAAAAAATTTGGCGATGGTGCAAGCGTGCGCGCGGCGCCCGTCGACGTGCCGCTTGCTTCGACTTCGGGCGGAGCCATATCTAGTCAGGTGGCCGCATCGCCTGTGTCCCCAAGCTTAAAAAAGAGCGATGCCTTTGATCCAGCCTCGCAGCCCAATGCGCCTGGTGCGCCGCGCGCGCTGGGCATAGGTCTGGCTCCCGGGCTGGGTATTCCTAAAGATCAAGCTTCAGGAACAAGCGGACCGCTGGATATTTCCAATGCCCCGGTCACATCCAGCGGTACTGTGATCGCCAGCACCGGTCCGATGGGGCCGCGTCAGGAATATGACTTGGCTGCGGGCTTTTTGCGGCAGGGGCAATATGGCGACGCGGAGACAGGATTTCGAAATTTCGTAACAAAATATCCCAAAAACCGGCTTGTGGCCGACGCGACATTCAATCTTGGCGAAACTTATCTGCAGCGCAATCGCCCACGCGAGGCAGCGGAGCAATATCTCAAAGTTTCATCGGATTTTCCCAATTCGGCCCGCGCGCCAGAGGCGATGCTGCGGCTGGGAATCGCGCTTGGGACTTTAAATGCTCATGAGCAATCCTGCGCCACGTTTCAGGAAATATCCCGCAAATATCCCAACGCATCAACCAATGTGAAGCGTGGAGCGGAGCGGGAAATTGCCAGAAGCAAGTGCTGACCCTGTTACAATAGACGAAAGCTCCGGCCTGTTTGCGGGCCTGTCTGGCGTGAGGGCTGTGCTTGTCGCGGTGTCGGGCGGGCCGGATTCAATCG